>JALYGX010000562.1 GCA_030776905.1 Cyanobacteriota bacterium
TCAGTTGAAAAATAAGTTTTATAAAACTTTCCTAAGCCTAGGAGCAAACACGGTCGGGAGTGCATCTTCGTAGAAGTAAAGTACTTGCCTAAAAGCCTATATCGCACTGTCAAAAATCTTTACTATCTAACACGGTTAGGCAAGGCTTGCAGAGAAAACCGCCTGGAAATTCACTTATCCGCCTATAAGTTAGAAGGCAGACTGGATTACGTATGACACTAGAATATAGCGGTTCTCAAATAGATGAAGTACAGCAACAGCAGTAAGTAACCCAATAGCAAAAGCCTTGTACTGTACCTTAGTTATTCAAGAAACGCTATATCTATGACATAGACAGGAAAAAATAGAAGAACTGATAGAAGTCTAGACAAGGTGGGAAATAATTAATTCACTTTTACAACTTCCCCAAGATTGCAGTAGGAAGATGCCCGTTACTCACTCTTGGTAAGCTAATTGCATTGAGGCGATCGCCTTCCTGATTTCCTCTAATTTCTGGCTAGCCTGACCCTCCGTAAATGAAGCTTCCGCTTTGGCAAAACCTGTAGACAAATCTGGGCAGACGCCACAACGCCATAGGTAAAACCCAGCATTCCAGATTGCGGCTAGCATCAATTCCGAGGATTTACCTTTTAACACATCCTGCATTTGTACCAGTAGCTCAGTTGTTGATTCCAGAGGCACTTCTGAACCCGCAAAACCGTAGTCGCGGGGATGTAGCAGAAGGCGCTCGAAGTTGGGACTAGCGCCCGGTTGACTTACAGCAATAATTGCCGTGCGATCGCGTGGCAAGTCACAGCTACCCTCCAATCCTTTCACCAACGTGAAATTAGAAATTTCCCGCAGTTTAAACGTTTCTATAAACCGATTTTCCGTAGGGGGATGAACATACCCAGCAACAACATGGATATTTCCCGCACAAGGTGACCAAATTAACTCCATCGTTGCGGCGGGTGGACGTTTGCCAATTTGATCGCGGTAAGGAATTAACCCCTGTGCTTGGGGAAAATGCTGGGGTAGATAGATAAATCCTAAGCCCGTTGTCTCTACCAATTGCTGAATCTGGAACAGTGTTAGTTTTGAGAAGTCAACTCCCAATCCTTGCCAAATCTCAATCCAGGGCACTCCATACTTCGTCGGCATACAATCCCCTCCATGCATCAGCACGGGTATCCCAGACGCAGCAAGAATAAGAGCCGTTAGGGTCGTCACGGGTGCAGTACGCGATCGCCCATCATAAGGTGTCCCGAACACGATTACGGGTTGAGAAAACGCAGGCTTCATTGCAGAATCTTGCCCATTCTCAATTCCCCAAGATTCCAGCTTCGGTCCCAGTTGCTCATAAGCATCCAGCATCCCTGCTAGTTCTTCACTAGTGGGTCGTTTAATGCGGTGAGCAATCATAAACGCCCCAATCTGTGCAGGTGTTGCTTCTTGCAACAGCATCATCCGGGTAGCCGTTGCTGCGTCCTCACGACTCAAATCTTTACCCGTGTGGACGCCACTGCCCACTTTTTTTAACAATTCCCTAAAGGCATCACTCATGACAGTTGTTCGTTGGTGGCTGTGGATTTTCAATACTACAAGAACTAGCTTGCCAGCTAACCGCTGGCTGTCAAGGGTTTACTGTCAAAGTGGTTTGACGTTGGAGGGATAATTGTCTTGTGGCTGCTTAAAGCCTTCTCAGTAGGCACCTCCAACTGGCGCACCAGTTGACAAAAGTGCTGAATAGGGGGGATTTGTAAGCGATCGTTAGTCGTAACTAAGACGACCTGACGAGTCAGGCTGGAATCCAAGGTTGAGACATTGCCGACAATGTTACTAGGTGTAGCCAGTGACGGCGGTAGATTAGCGATCGCTCGAATTGCCAAACTTGGGTCGATGCTCGCCTCTACTAAAGCCGATTGCGGCAATAGGGCAATCAGTTCTCCCTGTCGCACAACGCCTCGAAACGCTTCAAGAGTATTTAACTCCATAGCGGCTTGCAGTTTAGCTCCCAATCGGGAAAACCGCTCTTGAACCAAGCGTTGCATTCCATAGCCATCCTTAAACACCACTTGCGGATACTTAATTAGTTCCGACCAGGGAACCTCTTCATACTGGGTGAGGGGATGATTCGATGCCATCAAGACCTCAATAGACTCGTTGTAGAGGACATCCACAACCATTTCTAGACTGGCGGTTAAAAAACGATTATTCATCACAATCGCCACATCGACCAAACCATCTCGCAGGACTTTCAAGGCGCGATCGCTCCCTAATGCCGTTACTCGCAATTGTACGTCGGGGTAGCTACGACAAAATTTCTGCAACACTGGAGGCAAGTAATAAGAACAAACCGAGTGAATTGCCGCTACACACAGTTCGGGTTGTTTCCCTGCCATTAGATCAGTTAATTCGTGGGTGGCACTTTCCCACTCCTGACAGATTTTACGGGCACGAGGTAGTAGGTGTTCACCTCCCAGCGTCAATTTTACCTGAGCTGTGCGATGAAACAGTGGCAAACCCAAGTCAGTTTCCAGTGACTGAATTTGTCGGCTGATGGTAGACTGCGTTACTCCACATTTTCGTGCCGCCTGTCCAAAGTTACCTGTTTCAGCAACAGACAAAAAGGCTTGCAACTGCTCGATCCGCATAATTATGTAAATTAAATTACATTCTTTTATGCAATGACCATAACGGATTTGCCAATGGAGTTTGGTAGAGCTTGATACAGGAGGCAAGAGGCGTGCGGCAAGACGTTAGAGTTGAAACTCAGCTTGCATTCTATAAAGCTCGTACCTTCTCTTTTGAGAGATTTTTCCCCGACAAAATTGCCTGCATTGTTTGAGATACTTAACTTCTGTAGATAATTTGGTCTGACAACAAAGGAAAACATAAAATGCCTCAAAACCGTCTATCGACGGGAGTTCCTGGTTTGGATGAGGTTCTTCATGGAGGTCTTATCCCAGGACGAGCCTATCTAGTCCGGGGTCAACCTGGGACTGGCAAGACTATTCTCGGACTGCACTTTCTCAAGGCTGGTGCAGAGGCAGGCGAAAAGTCCTTGCATATCACACTGGGAGAGTCCGCCGAGCAAATCTGCATGAATGCCGAGATTCTTGGTTTTGCTCCAAAAGGTATTGCCTTTCTTGATCTGAGTCCCTCCTCACAATTTTTTACTGAGATCCAGACCTACGACCTCTTCTCCCCAGCTGAGGTGGAACGAGAACCGACAACCCAACGAATCCTTGAGCAGGTAGAAGCGCTCAAACCCCAGCGAATCTTTCTGGACGCGATGACCCAGTTCCGTTACCTATCCCCTGACGCCTTCCAGTTTCGTAAGCAAGTGCTGTCTTTCCTACGCTTTCTTCGCGAACAAGGCGCTACGGTGCTTTTAACGTCTGAAGGCGGCAAGGACACTCCTGACGACGATTTGCAATTCATGAGTGATGGGGTCATTCATCTCACCTTTGCTTGCGAGGAACGGAGTTTGAGCGTGAGCAAGTTTCGCGGCTCCAACTTTCGGAGTGGTGACCACTCAATGCGATTGACCCAGAAAGGGATGCAGGTCTTCCCCCGCTTAATTCCAGACGTGTACAGTCAAGCATTTACCCATGAGATGATTTCCTCCGGCGTACCGGAACTGGACGAACTCCTGCACGGCGGCTTCGAGCGCAGTACGATCACGATCATCAGCGGTCCGAGTGGAGTCGGAAAAAGCACGCTTGGGCTACAGTTCATGAAAGAAGCAGCAGGCAGAGGCGAACGTTCAGTGATTTATACCTTTGAGGAGCGCCAAGAAATCCTCTTACGTCGTTGTGAAGGCGTCAATATTCCTGTCCATGCCATGATGGAGCGCGGTACGCTTTCAGTCGTACAAGTGGAACCCCTACACTACACTCCCGACGAGTTTGCTAGCTTAGTGCGTTATGAAGTAGAGCAGCAAAAAGCGCGTATTGTCATGATTGACAGCATCTCCGGTTATCGTCTCTCCGTCCGGGGCAATGAGCTGGTTAGCCATATCCATGCTCTGTGCAAATATTTGCAAAACATGGGTGTTGCTGTGCTTTTGATTAACGAAGTAGAAACCATAACAGGTGATTTCCGAGCCACCGAGATTGGTATCAGTTACATGGCAGACAACATTGTTTTCCTGCGCTACCTGGAGATACAAGGCGAACTACGTAGAGCGATTGGGGTACTCAAGAAACGGATGAGTGACTTTGAGAAAACCCTGCGCGAGTTCGAGATTACCCGCTACGGCATCAAAGTGGGCAAACCCCTGACCAATCTGCGCGGTATCCTCAAAGGAACTCCGGAGTGGTTTGATCTACCCAAGTAAGGATGA
The DNA here is from genome assembly GCA_030776905.1 of Cyanobacteriota bacterium. Classification (GTDB taxonomy): domain Bacteria; phylum Cyanobacteriota; class Cyanobacteriia; order Cyanobacteriales; family Coleofasciculaceae; genus CADCTM01. The sequence continues at coordinate 4,328 of JALYGX010000562.1, forward strand.
AATTTGAAATACAACTCGCTGATACTAGCAGCAGACCGTAACGAGCGAAACCTAGAACTGCTGGCTTAATTCCTGAATAAGGAAGGATATGAAATCCCCAAGGCTAGCAGCTTTAAGATGTTGGAGCAATCCCTGACGTAGTCCACTAATGATCAGAAACTTGCTCTTACTCATTCGCAGCTTGCTAACAAATTAAAGATGAGCCGGATTCTAATCCTCCTAGAGCATACAGAGAACCGCCGCCTATTGTCGGAGTGGCTGGGTAGTACAGGCGACTCGGCAAGTCGTCCCTATGAGGTATTGTTGAGCGATTCTCAGGTCAGGGAAGGGTATGCTGTGCCCTTACTAGATGAATCTTTCGATCTATGCATCCTAGATGGTGCCACATTGAATCATCTCTGGGAATGGGTGCAAGCGAAAAAAAAGGTGGAGCAGCCAGTTTTTTTACCCTTTCTCCTGATCACACTTCGTCCGGATGTAAAAATGATTACCCGGCACCTGTGGCAGACTATTGATGATTTGGTGACTAAACCTATTGAAAAGCTGGAATTGCAGGCGCGGGTAGAAATTCTGTTGCGATCGCGTCGGCTGTCCTTAGAACTCAAAGTGGCGAATGAGCAACTCCAGTACGAGATTACTGAGCGTCAGCAGATACAGGAAGCCCTGATTGAAAGTGAAGCTAAGTTGAGTTCTTTGATTCAAAATTCCTCAGATATCATTGGGATTCTAGAATGCGACGGAAAAATTAGATATAAAAGCCCATCTGCACAATCTATTTTAGGGTTTAGCCCTGAAGAAATTGAAGGTAAAAATCATTTTGATTTTGTTCATCCTGAGGATTATCAAAAAGCAAGGAAACAATTTCAGGAAGGTTTAAACAACCCAGGAGAAACACAAGTTTCTGAATATCGGTTTCGGGATAAAGACGGTTCTTGGCATTATCTAGAATCGAAAAGTAATTTTATTGATAGTCATGTCAATCAGATTGTCATTAACTCAAGAGATATCACTGAGCGCAAGCGGGCAGAAGAAGAAGTTCGCAATGCTTTGAAAAAAGAAAGAGAACTGATTGAACTGAAATCCCGCTTCGTGTCTATGGTTTCCCATGAGATTCGCACTCCCCTGAATGTCATCTTAGCCTCTACCCAAATCCTCGAACGTTACAGCGAGAAATGGTCTAGGGAGAAAAAAAATGAATTTTTCTCTCGCATCAAAGAATCTGTTAAAAAGATGACGGAACTGCTAAATGATGTTCTACTCCTTGGTAGGGTAGAGTTTGGCAAAAAAGACTTAAACCTAACTCCAGTTGACTTAGTAAAATTCTGCCGTGAACTGGTTGGGGAAATTCAACTGAGTGCTGGTGATCATCACACAATTGTGTTTGGCAGTAAAAGTCAAGAGGCAACTGCTTATATTGATAAAAAGCTACTGCGGCAAATCCTGACTAATTTGCTATCCAATGCTGTCAAGTATTCACCTCAAGACTGCATTGTGCATTTTGAACTATCTTGTCAGGATGCAGAAGCAATTTTTGAGATTCGAGACGAGGGCATTGGCATCCCTCCAGAAGATCAAGACAAACTATTTGACTCATTCCATAGAGCCAGCAATGCTAGAAATCTCCCAGGTACGGGACTGGGGTTGGCTGTTGTCAAACAATCAGTAGATGTACATGGTGGCAAAATTACCCTAGACAGTGAGATCGGAGTAGGCACTACATTTACCGTGACGCTTCCTAGGGGGCAACCAGAGAGCAACAACGGCGCTTAGGCGAGAACAGTTGCAGTGGAGTGATTAAACTTTCCATTCAGCAAGCGCGATCGCAATTCCTTCCTTGAAAGCGGGTGCGAGTTGTTCGTCTGCTGCTAGCTGTTCTAATTGCTGATAGGCACTGGGGAAGTTCTTCAGGGCAGCGATCGCATGAAGCCTGACACTCGTGGCTGGATCTGCCAATAACCGAATCAAGGCATCAATTGCACTAACGTCTCCCAACTCTCCCCAGGCTTGTGCTACAGCTTGTTTGACCGTATCTACCTGCCGAGCTGGGTGTTCCGAGTTGAGAAAGTCAATGAGAATCTGGGCAGCTTTCGTCTTCAGAATTGGTTGTTCCACACGTCCTAGAACTCTGACAATTTCTAAAACACACTCCACTGAGACGATTGTCAGTGCTTGCTGCAAATAGTCTAAAGTCTTAGCAGTTCCCACCCAACCCAAAGCACGGATAAAGTCGATTTGTAAGGGAACTGGCGTTGCTGGCGACTTGAGGACGTTAAACAAGGCAACGGCTGCCTCATCCGTTCCCAAACGCCCTAAAGCGATCGCGGCTTGCTGGCAAACTTCTGGGTTGAAGTCATAGAGTAAGGGTTTGAGACGATTGAGCAAGTCTAATTCTTCTCTCAGATCGGAGCGTAAACCTAAACCAATAGCGGCTTCCTTCCTTACCACTGCCGCCGGGTCATTCAAAGCCTCCAGGAGAACGGGTGGAATTCTAGAGTCGTGGAAGCTACTCAGAGCTTCAATCGCCGTCGAACGCACAACCACTTCAGAATCGTGAACGACACTCAGCAAGGGAGCAATGATTTCCGGACGGCGGATTTGGGCGAGTGAACGAGTCGCCAACAAACGCGACTCTGGCTCGGATAATAGATCGCTTAAGGCATCAATTGCCGAATTACCCAAATTGGAGAGGGCGGTAGCTGCCATTTCCGCTAAGTCTTCATCCCCAGAGGTTTTGAGCAAATCTACCAAGGCGGTGATCGCTGTAGGAGCGTTAAATTCTCCTAGGATACGAGCGGTAAACCAGCGCATTTCCAAATCTGCCTCGTCATCTTCCAGAATTTCGATGAGAGGTGCGATCGCTCTCTCTCCTAGCTTGGGAATCACCTTCGCCACTTCCCAGCGTTCTTGAAAATCACCAGCGTCGAGGACATCCAACGCCAAGTTCAATACCTGCTCTAAATCGCGATCGTTCAATGGTGATGCCCCTACTTCGGGGTGCGTAGCAGTCTTACCGAGGGGTAGCTGCTGCAAGCATTGATTGAGCAAAGACCAATTTCTTTGCTCTGCCGCAGTAGTAGCTTGTTCTAAAACATTTGACATTATCTAAAGTTCTTGGTTGTGGCGAGAACGAAATGATACCCAGCGTATGATCGAAGAGGAATAGATTGCAAACGCCAATGGACAGTACCCAGCCAAAACTTCGTTCTTACCTCTTAGCAGGACTATTTATTTTCCTGTTTTGTAGCGCTTCTTTTTTCCTAACGCGCCTCGATCGAGCTGCCGCTAGTCCATCCTCTCTAACTGGGTTAGCCGCCTTGAGAGAATTGGCACAACAGTCTGTTCCCTACGAGAGTGCTTTGAGCAATGGTAAGCCAACCCTTGTAGAGTTTTATGCTAATTGGTGTACTAGCTGTCAGTCCTTGGCTCCAATCATGAGCAAATTTCACGAGCAGTATGATTCGCGAGTAAACTTTGTCATGCTCAATGTTGACGAACCGCAAGGGCGTCAACGGATTGAGCAATATCAGGTTAAGGGAGTGCCCCAATTTTTCTTCATGAGACCTGATGGTAGGGTGATCAAGACTCTAGTGGGCGGCGTACCCGAACCAATTCTTGGCGATTTGTTTAAACAGCTAGTGTCTCCCACGTCCTAGGAAACTCTGTATTGCTCAAAGCTCATCTTTACTCATCAAATAACCCCCTGCCATTAAGCAGTTGAAAGACGGTAGTTGGACCCCAGACTAAAGCCACCACAGCCTGAATGACAACAAGTAAGGGGATAGCGACTGTAGCGATCGCCACGCCGCAAGTAGCGATCGCGAATTTTTCTGAAACGATAGCTGGCTGGGATTTTTGTGTGCTTTGACTGGAAATTGCTTTTAGGTACATTGGCAGCATTTGACTCAATTGCTAGATACGTCTTCTGGGCTTGTGTTTCCAGTATCTAAACTTGATGTCTACGGTCACGTTTGCCTAATGTCTGCCTTGGTGTGTGTTGGGCTAGTGGCGATGCGTAACCTGTTTGCTCATGGCGCTCAGTAGGGTGCTGCGTTAAAAGTTGTCTCAATACAGCACAACTAAGGCAGAAACACAATTTTTGACAAATCTTTAAAAAACTTAATACTTTAGGTTGTGCAATAAGGATGCCAGCAGACATTCTTGGATTTGAATACCTATAGCTGTCTAAGCTTTGACTACATCAACCGGAAGGATGAATCT
>JALYGX010000563.1 GCA_030776905.1 Cyanobacteriota bacterium
AGAAAACTTAGTTTAACTTCTAGATGATAAGTATTATTGGGTTGGCACTGACCTTGGTGTCTCTGGCAATTTGGGTTGTATTACTAGGTTTTCGAGGTCAATTTTGGCAAGCTGACCAGCAAATAGAGGTGCAAGCCACTGAGTTAGAAGTCTTGCCTTCAGTTTGTGCAGTGATTCCGGCACGGAATGAAGCTGAATTATTGCCACTGACGTTGCGATCGCTTTTACTCCAAGACTACCCTGGCAGTCTATCAGTAATTTTGGTAGACGACCAAAGTACGGATGGTACGGCTACTGTTGCCCAGCAAGTTGCCCAAGACTTAGACAAAAGCTCACAATTGGAAGTTCTTTCTGCCCAAGCCCTACCTCCCAGTTGGACGGGTAAACTCTGGGCGATGGAACAAGGCATTCGCCATGCTCAAACGCTAACGCCTCAACCCGATTATTTTCTGCTCACGGATGCAGATATCGAGCATGACAGGGCGAATCTTCGCCAACTGGTGACTAAGGCACAGCAAGAGGGTTTGGACTTAGTTTCTTTAATGGTATTGCTGAGGTGTCAGAGCTTTTGGGAGCAAGCCTTGATTCCGGCTTTTGTCTTTTTCTTCCAAAAACTTTACCCCTTTCGTTGGGTGAATAACCCCAACAGTTCAACGGCTGCCGCCGCTGGAGGGTGTATCTTAATTCATCATGAGGCTTTAAACCGTATCGGCGGTATCCAAGTCCTTCGCCAAGCGTTAATAGATGATTGCGCCCTAGCTCAAGCTGTAAAATCTACCTGTATCAAAAAAGGAATTTTTAGTCCTCTCACTTCCTCCATTGTCAGGGAGAAAGGAGAGGGACGAATTTGGTTGGGACTGACGCAATTAACTCGTAGTCTGCGACCATATCCCACTCTATCTACTATTTGGGATATGGTCGCTCGTACCGCCTTTACTCAACTAGATTATTCACCGTGGCTTTTAGTCGGAACGTTAATTGGGATGACTCTGATTTATGTAGTTCCGCCTGTGAGTACGATTTTAGGGGCGTTGACGGGAAATTGGTTAGTGGCGATCGCAGGTTTAGTTAGTTGGTTACTGATGGCGATCGCTTATTTACCTACGCTTCGCTTCTATCGCTGTTCGCCTATGTTAGCGTTTTGCTTACCTGCGATCGCTTTTCTCTATACCCTAATGACCTTAGACTCAGCCTTGCGCCACTGGCGAGGACAAGGCGGTACTTGGAAAGGACGAGTTTATTCAGCAACAATTAGCGATCGCCCTTAGCTCAAATCTGTCATTTCTTCTAAAGTATTATTAAGAAGCCTCTAAGCTGGAATTAGTGAGCTTACAATTACCAGCCCCACAAACTGCACAATTTTCCAGATTTCTGGAGGAGGTAGTAGAAAATTTTGAAAAATAACGCTGATAGTAGCTCAATGCTGACTCATATTAAAGACTTAGCCGAAGCACTAAAACCTCGTTTAATTGAAATCCGCCGTCATATTCACTCTCATCCAGAACTAAGCGGTCAGGAACAGCAGACGGCTGCCTATGTTGCGGGTGTCTTGTCTTCTTGCGGCATCGTTGTGCAAGAATCCATTGGTAAAACGGGCGTTATTGGAGAACTGGTTGGTCGCACTGACGATCGCTTAGTGGCAGTCCGAACAGATATGGACGCTTTGCCAATTACTGAACGCACCCGTCTGGAATTTGCCTCGCGCCGGTCGGGGATTATGCACGCTTGCGGTCATGATGTCCACACGACAGTGGGTTTAGGCACGGCAATGGTGTTATCTCAGTTAGGAGAAATATTACCGGGCAATATTCGCTTTTTGTTCCAACCCGCCGAGGAGATTGCTCAAGGGGCAAGCTGGATGGTGGAAGATGGGGCGATGAATGATGTCAGCGCTATTTTTAGTCTTCATGTTTTTCCTTCAATTCCTGCAGGTTCGGTGGGGATTCGTTATGGTGCCCTGACTGCGGCAGCGGATGATTTGGAAATCATCATTATGGGAGAATCAGGTCACGGTGCGCGTCCCCATGAGGCAATTGATGCGATTTGGATTGCTTCGCAAGTGATTACGACATTGCAGCAGGCGATTAGCCGCACTCAGAATCCCTTACGCCCAATGGTCTTGACAATTGGGCAGATTAGTGGTGGACGTGCCCCTAATGTGATTGCGGACCAAGTATGCTTGGCGGGAACCGTGCGATCGCTTCATCCCGAAACTCATGCCAATCTCCCGGAGTGGATTGAAGGAATTGTCGGGAATATTTGCAAGACTTACGGCGCTCGCTATGAGATAAATTATCGTCGGGGGGTGCCATCGGTGCAAAACGATTTAGCCCTGACTCAGCTAGTGGAGGCATCAGCAAAAGAAGCTTGGGGAAGCGAGCGCGTCCAAATCTTACCAGAACCGTCTCTGGGTGCAGAAGACTTCTCTGTCTATCTGCAACACGCCCCTGGAACGATGTTTCGCCTGGGTGTGGGTTTTAAGGATAAACTAAATTACCCGCTACACCACCCTCTCTTTGAAGTCGATGAAACAGCGATCGTGACGGGTGTCGTCACCCTTGCCTATGCCATCTATCAGTATTGGCAAAAGCGCGGTTAATGACTAGAAAAGGTTGTGCATCTACCTAGATTGTCATACAACCAGCACTGGATAATTAAGTTTGCGTGCTGCATTGCCCACAGAGAAATTAAGTTTGCGTGCTGCATTGCCCACAGAGAAATTCTTATTACGCAAGTAATGCCTTCTTGTAGGCATTTGCGAGCTTGATTTCATATCCATTCTTCCAATAGAACTCCCCGTTATACCCGAAAGCGAATTTGTCCCAGGCTTTATCTTTGAGATGACCCAGCAAATCTTTATTCACAATGAAGTTCATCATGTGTCTAGCCTGCCAATACTCTCCTGCAAAGTTCTCCTGAATGAACTGCTGAATTGAAGTGCAACCAGTAGCGGTATAATTGAATCCCATTATTTGTCCTAATCCAAAAGATGCACTTTTTAAAGCCTGAACCTCATCAAATTCCATTGCGTCAAGTAAACGTTTGTCCCACTCGGCTGAACCACCCTTGTACAAGTCTCTATCCCATACACGAGAGGATAAATCGGGGCGGCTTTTGGAAACTGGTTTGGGAGTCAACTTGTAGAACCATTGAGCTTCAAACAAAATCTTCGGACGTGCAGGGGCAGGTTCTTTGAGTAAGAAGCCTGATCCAGCGGATTCGACATCCATAACAGCTTTAACTAAAGCAATCTCCAAATCAAACTCATCACTTAAATCTTGATAATCAGATTTAGACAAAGCAGGTTGAACATATCCTGGAGAGATTTTGCAAACACTACGTCTCCCATCTGGATAAGTCACGGGAGGGTAAACATACTCTATTCCACTGGGTACTGGTTTCATCACTAGAATAATTCATCCCTGAGTATTGACAAATAGCGCACGGTCTATGAATGCGTTGGTAGAACTTAGTTCTGAATGATGTGTAACCATGCATTCTGCTCGTTTGATTTCAATCTCTTCTGTGTATAGAGGTCACGAGCATGAGCATAGTCAGCAGAGGCAACACAGGTGGCATAGATGCCGTAGCTAGAGTAGCGTACACTTTCGCCAGATTTAGAGTCCTCGTGGTCCCCTTGAGGGAAATTATATTCTGCCCAGGGGTCATGAACGATAAAGCGGTAAGACAGTGTAACGGGGTCAGCATCATATCCAATCCGTACAATGACGTGACCCCAAGGGGTGAACCATCCGTGAGTAATCACTGCACAACCATCATCATCAATTAGTTGGCGAACCCGTCTCAAAGCGCAATATTCACGCGGTTTTGCGTCGCTACCAACAATCGCAACACACTTTAATCGTTTATCTTCCCTACAACAACAGATTAGGTACTAGCTTGCCTATTAACCGGGAAGGGGTAACGCTAGCAAAGTTACAGGAAGAAATCCTGCCCAAAGTGCTTGAGCGGATTTAAGCTGATGTGCTTGCAAGTTGCATAGTTCAGATTGCTAAAAAGACGCAAGGATTTGTCTCCTGCAAACTAACGCCTGAGGTGTTTTCACGGTTGCTCAGACTTTCTACCTACTGACAGATTAGCTCGGCAGCGTTTCCGACTAAGCTACGGTTATCTCAAAGTAGGAAGAATCTAAAGCTATGGCATCCCCCACTCCCCTCAAAGGCTTAGAATTAGTTGATTGTGCAAGAGCTAACGCCAAACAGGGAATTGAAACTGCTGCCGAACTCTGTGGCTATGGTGATAATCTCAATAGCTTCAGTCAAGAACTCAAGCAAGCTTGCGACCAAATGGGTGTCAAAATTACTGAACTAAGCGACCTAATTACCGACCAGGACAATCTGATTAAAGTAGAGGGGGAAATTGTTGCTCCCGAATCGGAAAGCGTACTTTAAGGACTTTTTAACCCGCTTTTAAATAGTTTAGAGTTAGTAATTGTCTCACAATTAGTAAAACGAATGTAAGGCAAAATTGAGCTGTTCTCCAAGTGGGATTTGGCTCTATTTTTCCTGTTATATTGCCGCTTTGGTGAGAACCGAGGCGTAGTTTTAAGTATTCGTGCCAGATGTCTACTCTTCTTAGTAGGCGCTGATACGAAGGGTGGCATTGAGGAAACTGTCCCAAGGGATTAGACGAGACTTGCACATAAGGAAGACGTTTTGAGAAGTGTTTGTTGGCAACATGAACTCATAAATTATTAACGATATGTATTTATGAGTTTTCAAGCTTATGTAGCCTTGCGGCTTCTCCTTCTTACCTTTTGTGCTGTTTTTGGTATTGCTCTAATTCATCTAGCTTACCTTTTTGCCTTATTTAACTGTTTGAACCTGTGACCATTCTGC
>JALYGX010000564.1 GCA_030776905.1 Cyanobacteriota bacterium
GTTCATCAGATGCAAGTAAACGGCGAAATTTGAGATTGTACTGAGCCAGAGGACCATTCACGGCTGGGAGAGTTGCACATCAAGGCGATCGCCCTCAGCTACCTTCAACACGCGAGGAAGCGATCGCGTTTAACTTCCTGCTTCTTAGTGATGGAAATGCGATCGCGTTTTGGGTTGTGGGGGGCGCTGACTACTTCTTTTTTAATTTTGACAAGCCTGTAACTAGGCATTCAAATCGGCTGCTTCCGCAAAATCCAACAGCGCCTCCCAACTCTTGTAGCTCTTGAATCAAAGGACGGCTTCAAAAATCGAACTTCTTCTCAGGGTTAGAGAACAGTTGCTGCATGGCTTGAGTGTAAGGTATCAAGAGGGGCTTCTGCTCTGGTTGCAACCGATTCATTAGTTCATCCACTAGCAGTCCCAGCATTTGTTCCACCAGTTCCCAGGTGACATCCACACTAGGAAAAACCATCATACATAGAGGCAGCAGTTCCTGTTCCACGACTGTTGCACTCCCCTCTAAAGCACACAGCCACAGGTAAACTTGGAACATCTCTAAGTCTCGGATGGTGGAGACTGCTATGGCGGGATTATTTAGCCCTCCCCGGCGACTATGATGGTTGGGGTACAGTTTAGCGGCTTGGCGGTAAACTGTAGAGGCAATATCACGGCTAGCAGGTAACAGTTGCCGGACTAGCGCTAAGGTAGGTGAGTTAAAACTATGCTTCGCCGCTGCCTTGCAAACTCGCTGGAGCGGGATACAGACTTGCTCTTCGATGAACTTGAAGTAGGGACTTAACAATACTTGCTCTGGCACTGTCAGCTTCCCCAGAACTAGCTTTGTGCTGAAGTGAAACTGCGTGGTGATAAAGCCGATAGTGCGTCTATCACGCGCTGATATATATTGTTCCCGAAGTTTCAGCAATACGGGTTCCAGCATCTCTGCTAGCTGTTCCATTGCTGGCATCTCTAGCGCTGGCAGTGCCCACTCCTTAGCAACATTGCTATTTGTAGAAAAATCTACAGTCTTGAGAAAAGAACTGGAAGTCGTTGTTAGGGAAGCCAATGAAATCGATTGCTCTTTGTAGATTTCCAGGGCTTTTTCGTAAACCTGGGCAACATATTTGGCAATTCGTCCAGATTCCGTCAAATTTACAACATTCGGAATATAAGAGAATAGAGCATTCGTTTTTATCCCGGCACACTCGCAGTTGATTTGTATTAAACGCTTTAGCTTGGCAACCGTTTTTGCTCGTCCCTCTGGGGAGGCGACTTCAACCAACTGAGAAACGGCAATTCGACCTTCCTCTGACGAGAGAGTTGATAAGTCTGGTACGTACCGTTCTGTCCAAAGCCGGACGAGGCACTCAACTGAAGTGTTGTTAGCGAGTTGGGTATTTCTCAGCACAACTTTTTCCTTAAGATGTATTCGGAGACTAGGTTTGTATAGGCATCGGCATGGGAAATGAGCAAGAATAATGCAAATATCCATGCCAAGTCAGCTCCCGACTGTTGTACTGTTGTCGGTTGCTTCACAATATTTGGATTTAGCAAATCACCCGTATAGAAAAGTCGTTGCGTATGGGGACAGCAGTAGACAAGTAACTAAAATGTTGTGGAGATGCCCTAGAGCTGCACTGCTGGTGACACAACTATCTTCTGCGTAAAGATACGAAAGCTTTTGGACTAAACTGTAACGTTATATTTCTGTATGATAGATGCAATTTATCTGGGTTAGGTAAAGTTCTTCTAAAAATTGAGTGCTAGAAGTGGTAGAGCTTGAGAGGATAGCGATCGCTTATTTTCTTCCCCGATCTTTTAATCAGCGATCGCCTAAACTCCTGTTCAAGCCTGCACTCAACGCAGAAATTCTGAAGGTGAAAGAGGAGCATTAGTCTGACTTTCCTTGAACTGTTGCGTGCTGATACGACTCGCAACGGGGGGTTCCGATGGAAGCTCATAACGCTTACCCCAGCCACCATTAGTATCTTCTGCCTTCGGTTGGGGGGGTGTTGTTCTGCCAACAGGAAGACTAATTGCTAGAGTTTGACTGGCTTGTACATAGGGTATACCTTCAGAACTAAAGCGGACGAGGCTACCTTGAAGGTCTTGAATGTTCACCTGTTGCTCTTCAGGCTTGAGGAATTGACCGGTTGGATCGAAATTGGCGACAAATGATACTGCGGTGGATGGATTAAGCGAGAGTCCGGTTTGCGATGAGCCAAGTTGCCATGCTTCTTGGAAACGACCATCCGGTGCAACCTGCCACAGATTAAGGGTGGCTTGCAATTTTCCCTGGTTTACCTGAACGATTTGGCGAGCAAGAATTGAAAAACTTGCCTTCGAGGCGGTGCTTACAAAGCCCTCATCTGTAGGGCGCAGATAGCGGACTGCGGCTACTGTAACTTGACTTTGGTTAGGAAGATTGGTCGTACCACTCACCTTGTACAAGCCCGGACGACCTGCGGATTGGACATCCAGTTTTAGAGCAATATCAGGCGGCTTAGAGGGGGTACAACTGACACATAGAGCCAGAAGTAAGAGAATGACAGCCCACTTGCTCTGAGCAGAGAAGAGTTTGATTTTTTGGACAAACAGATGGTAAACGTGACTGAGCATCAGGTGATAGCAGATAAAGTTGATGGGGTTTTGTCAATGGTTCTTAGTCATTGAAAGAGTTCTAACATCTGAACCCTTTTCCGTAAATTTCTGCACCCCTTATACGAAGTCAGTACTAAATTAAACACAACAGTGATGAGTACTGGCTGGTTTGGATAAAATGCTACAGAAGAATAGCAACAAAATCGTAGAACCCATTAAGTAGCGTTAGAGAGAACTATCAGAAGAATCAACTGCCCTTTATAACAACAGGACTTACCACCTAAGGTAGTAGGTGTCCAGTTTTTCGCTGGATAAAGTCTAAAATCTTTTGATACGTGTCCGGGTCTTTTTGTTCATTAATAATGATCGGGATAGAACTATCAGGTAACCAAAATGTTAGCCTGCTGCTAGGAGAGTAACAAAAACTACTGATGCGACTAAGGTCGATCGCATAATTATTGCGCTCGTAATTCACTTGAACCCAAGACCCGGACAGGGAGTGAGCAGATACCTGTTGGATGTAGTCCAGAACTTGTTGATAACCGTCTGGATTACTGTGCTGGTTGATGATAATCGGAATAGAACTGTTAGGCAACCAAAACGTGATCTTGCCATTCGGCGCGCAGGCGAACGCACTGAGGCGGTCAAGATCGACTATATAGTCATTGCGCTCGTAATTAACTTTGATCCAATACGCCACAAAACCTCCTCACTGACAAGGTGAGTTCCGGCACGACAAATACTCTCTTGTTGCCCAACTACAGGAGCAGGCATGGGTTAGGATACCTCCACTGGGGATTGCCGTAGGGAGTGGAGGGTAGAACAGGTATTCGGCTCTTCGCCATGAGTTTGGCGGACGGCAGCTTGCACAAATCCTTGAAATAACGGGTGAGGACTACTGGGACGAGAGCGAAACTCTGGATGGAACTGAGTCGCAATAAAGAATGGGTGTTGTGGTAGTTCAATGATTTCTACCAGACGACCATCTGGAGATGTGCCACTAATCGTGTAGCCTGTATCCAGGAACAAGTTGCGATAGGCATTATTAAATTCATATCGATGTCGGTGACGTTCGTAAACCACTTCTTCTTGGTAAAGCGAAGCTGCTAGAGTATTCGATGCAATACGGCAAGGATACAGACCTAAGCGCATGGTGCCGCCCAAATCTACAACGTCCTGCTGCTCTGGTAAAAGATTAATGACTGGATTCGCCGCATCGGGAGCAAATTCTGCACTATTAGCATTTTCTAGTTTGGCAACGTGCTGTGCCCATTCAATCACAGAACACTGCATTCCCAAGCATAAGCCGAGGAAGGGAATTTGATTTTCGCGAGCGTATTGAATGGCGGCAATCTTGCCATCAACGCCTCGGAAGCCGAAACCACCAGGGACAAGGATACCACTGATACCAGTAAGGAAATGTTCGGCACCGTAAGCTTCTAGATCTTCCGAGCTAATCCAACGCAGGTTGAGATCGCTCTCCATCGCAATTGCCGCATGGCGCAGGGCTTCCACAACCGAGAGATAGGCGTCGCTTAACCGGATATACTTACCCACGATCGCAATTTCAATTTGGTGAGTTGGACGATACAGGCGATCAACCAATGTCTGCCATTGGGTTAAATCCGGTTCGCGTTGCGGTAGCTGCAATAACTCCAACGATCGCTGTGCCAGTCCTTCTCGCTCCAAAATCAGCGGCACTTCGTAAATACTGGGGGCATCGGGCGATGTAATGACTGACTCCACTGGTACATCGCAGAATTCCGAAAGTTTCTCTTTTAACCCGGGTTGCAAAGGGCGATCGCATCGACAAACTAAAATATCGGGTTGAATCCCAATCGAGCGCAATTCCTTCACCGAGTGCTGAGTTGGCTTGGTTTTCATCTCGCCCGCCGCCGGAATCCAAGGCAACAGCGTTACATGCATATAAAGTACATTATTGCGCCCGACATCCTTGCGAAACTGACGAATCGCCTCCAAAAACGGCAGGGATTCAATATCGCCTACCGTCCCACCAATTTCCGTAATTACCACATCCGGATTCGTGTTCTTGGCAACTCGGTGGATACGCTCTTTAATTTCGTTAGTAATGTGGGGGATCACCTGCACTGTACCCCCCTGATAATCGCCGCGACGTTCTTTATTAATCACCGCCTGATAAATCGAGCCAGTGGTGACGCTATTGAGGCGCGACATTGACGTATCCGTAAAGCGCTCGTAGTGCCCTAAATCTAAATCCGTTTCAGCACCATCCGCCGTCACGAACACCTCCCCATGTTGGAAAGGACTCATGGTTCCGGGATCGACGTTAATATAGGGGTCTAGTTTAAGAATTGAGACAGAATAGTCACGGGATTTTAGTAGACGCCCCAAGCTGGCGGCGACAATTCCCTTGCCGATGCTAGAAACAACCCCGCCTGTTACAAAGACAAACTTACTCATAAAATTTTTAAGAACCAGACCTTTAAGATTTCACCCGTCAATTGTGCCACAGTCTTCAAGAGTTGTTCAGTCCTGCTGGTACACTCTGCTCGATTGATGTATCAAAACCACAATATACCTCTTTGGCTTGTTCTACCTGTGGGCGTAACCCCTTAGCTAGCTGGATTTGAATACTCAGGCTGGCTAGCTAGCAGGCTCTAGGTATTTTGCTTGCCAATTCCACCGCACAAAATCACTCTTATCACATCACATTTTCTATAAATGCTTCTCTAAAGTACCCTCTATCCTCTCTATTTTATCTCAGTGTAAAATCAATAATAATTACGGTTATCTGAAAAATAACAAATTGCAACTTACTTTAATAGACGGTTTAGTATTTCATGAAAAAGGTTCTTTAATGGCTAAGATTTACCCTGACATTAATACTTCACTTCAAGAGTTTATCAAAGAACAAAAAATATTTTTTACAGCCACGGCAACGCAAACAAGTCGAATTAATTTATCACCCAAAGGGATAGATACATTTCGGTGTATTGACAACAATACTGTGGCTTATCTCGACCTGACAGGTAGTGGTAACGAAACAGCCGCACACTTGCAGGAAGACGGCAGAATGACAATTATGTTTTGTAGCTTTACTGAGAAACCATTAATTCTCCGGCTGTATGGAAAAGGTAGGGTAATTCATCCTAGGGATAAAGAATGGCAAATGTTTTACCCTTTATTCAATTCCGTACCAGGAGAACGCCAAATCATTGTCCTTGAAGTTGACTTCGCACAAACGTCTTGCGGCACGGGTGTAC
>JALYGX010000565.1 GCA_030776905.1 Cyanobacteriota bacterium
CTGTCATGCTAATTATGTCTCTAGGGTAGCGAGATTGAGATGAATCAGGAACTTTTGGCTAAATTTGTTAGAACTTCAGCATTTGCACCGAAACTTGCTGAGTTGAGATGTACTACCCGATGCCTGAGTTCTATTCTCTCCAAGCATCAGGCGTTTTTTGTTCAATTTATCCCTCAGCTTTTGGTTGACAGTAGAACATTTGAACTACAATATAGGTTCATATCTCTAGCTTGGTCAGGATACAGCAGTATCCAGGGCATAGCAGGAGGAAAGGGCGATCGCGCTCTAATTTGCCACCAAAAGTGGTAGAATAAAAATAGCTGGAAGTTAAATTTTGTAGCTGTTTTGGGCATTTTTCAGCTTTGGTGATGAACCTAAATGGGGCAATGCCATCGGTGGAAAAACCTACTCACTCAAGAACCCAAAAAAAGGGTAAAACCTGAGTGAAAAGCTCAAACAAGCATTCATTATGTATCGTAAAAAGGCGGTGGATATCATCGTTTCTGCCTGTGGAGGCTGTAGAGGCGCAAAAGCTTGTTTGCTTTGAAGTCAACAGCCATTGAAACAGGAAGCTCCAGTCCGTGAGGCGGAGCAGCCCGCACAAAAGCTACTGTTGCTAAGTGCGGAAGTAAAATCACCACTCCTGATTCTGTTCTTGAGGCATTAATGGCTATCCAAATCACGAACAATCCCGACAAGGAAAAAGCCCTGAGCCTGGTGCTAAACCAAATTGAGCGTAGCTTTGGCAAGGGAGCAATCATGCGCTTGGGCGATGCAACTCGCATGAGGGTAGAGACGATCCCCAGCGGTGCGCTGACCCTAGACTTAGCCTTGGGCGGCGGCTTGCCGAAGGGGCGGGTGATTGAAATCTATGGCCCGGAAAGTTCTGGTAAAACAACTGTCGCTCTGCACGCGATCGCGGAAGTCCAAAGATCGGGTGGTGTCGCTGCCTTTGTCGATGCCGAACACGCTCTTGACCCCGCTTATGCCGCCGTACTGGGCGTTGATATTGAAAATCTCCTAGTTTCCCAACCTGATAATGGCGAATCTGCCCTAGAAATCGTCGATCAGTTGGTTCGTTCTGCTGCCGTTGACATTGTGGTTGTTGACTCCGTTGCTGCCTTAGTGCCTCGCGCTGAAATTGAAGGCGAAATGGGCGACTCTCACATGGGCTTACAAGCACGCTTGATGAGCCAAGCCCTGCGTAAAATCACCGGGAACATTGGTAAATCTGGCTGCACGGTAGTTTTCCTCAACCAGCTGCGGCAAAAGATTGGCGTTACCTACGGCAACCCAGAAACCACCACTGGAGGCAATGCCCTGAAGTTCTACGCTTCAGTGCGTCTGGATATTCGGCGGATTCAAACCCTGAAAAAAGGCAATGAAGAATTCGGTATCCGTGCCAAAGTCAAAATCGCCAAAAATAAAGTTGCCCCTCCTTTCCGCATCGCGGAATTTGACATTATCTTTGGCAAGGGCATTTCGACACTAGGCTGTTTGGTTGACCTCGCCGAACAAACTGGAGTGATTACCCGTAAGGGAGCCTGGTACAGCTACAACGGTGAGAACATCGCCCAAGGTCGGGATAACAGCATTAAGTACCTGGAAGAGAACTCCGAACTTATTAAAGACATTGAGCAGAAAGTGCGTCAAAAACTTGAAATGGGAGCTGTGGTTGCAGCGAATACCGTCTCGCGAGTTGACGCTGAAGACGTGGATGTAGACGATGAAATGCTAGAGGAAGATTAAGGATTTTTCGGAAGTAAATCATCCTCTCAATACACTGGGATTAAGAATGATTTTAGGTTGGGTAGAGCGCAAGCGTTACCCAACTTTTTCTTCATAATGTTGGGCAAGGTGCGTCAACGCAACCTAATGATATAAAAAACCCGTTTTCTTTGAGAAAACGGGTTTTTTAACATAAAATCTAAAATTCATAGCGGCTATTTCTGGGTACCAGCATCTGAAATTCGCCTGCTGAAAAAACGGTCTAAAATTTCTGACTGTTGTGTGGGACTCAACTGAGGCTCTATAGCAGAAGCTATTAGCTCATCATTGATATCTGATGATTTCAGGAAGATTGAAGTATCTCCGGGATGATTAGTTTGCTTATCTCTAGATTTTATAGAAGATGTAGGTGCCTCTGCATCTTCTGGGGTGTCAGATGCTTCTGCATTGGAGATAGCGTTGAGTTCCGCTATTAAGTATGGAGGGACATTGCCCAGCATAACGGTGTTGCTGCCGAAAAAGAAGGAAAAAGCAAGACTGCCGAGACGGATGCGATCGCCATCCTTGAGAAGAATTCGCTGATAAACTGGTTCCCCATTGACAAAAGTACCATTTGTACTGTTGAGGTCAACCAAATAAAAACCATCGTCTTCGATATATTGAATAACTGCGTGTTGACGAGACAACCGCCGATCGGCAATTGGCATAGCAACCTGGCGCGACCTTCCCAACGTCCAGACCCCCTGCGGCTGAAACAACATCTGGGTTTTAGCGTCCACTAAGTTTGTAACCAGATACACTTGCCGATCTTGCACGACACCTTGGATATACCGAGGTGCAAGCCCGTTTACAAATTTGTTGCCCGTATTTTCCAGCTTGAGGATCTCATCTAGTAAACCATGATGATGCTCGTAGAGCTTAAGGAATACCTGATACAGACCCAAGCGTTGTTCTAGTTCCATGTATGCGATGAACTCAATTTTAGGTAAGGCTTCTGCTGGTACGACCATAACCAGTCAGCAGGAAGTTTAGAATTGCTAGTCTTAAGTCACACTGGTTTAGTTAATCAAAGTAGATTACACCCCACAGAAATGATAAAATGCTTGACTACCCCCTCTTCTAGCTTAGATCGCCTTACTCTTTAGAGGAATCCGCAGGATTACGGGAACTGTTCTTCTTTATTACTTACGTTCAGCTTTTTGCTCTAAGCGAAACAGC
>JALYGX010000566.1 GCA_030776905.1 Cyanobacteriota bacterium
ACATTGAGCGTCTATCAGTTGGTAGAGGGTGAGTATGAGGTTCAACGTTTCAGGGAAGGCGATCGCATTAAATCACCTACGTTTGCCCAGTTGAACTTGACGAGCGAACAGGTTTTCCGAGCCGAGAGGTGAACCACGCGATCTCGTGGTGACTCAAGCCATACCCAAACAAGTCACAGACAAAAGAGCATGACTACCTGAGTCACTCGCATTCAGGCGGCTGGCACAAGGAAAGACCTTATGCCAATAGAATTCTCCGCAAATATTTAAGTAGATTTACGGAGGAAACCTACGCCACTTAGCCTACACATATTGAACAAAAAGAGGACAAACTAAATAAAGAAGATGTTGTAGCGTAGACTACTAAAGAAAAAATTATGCTGTTATCCATCGCTCTCCCACTCCCAACCAAAACTGACTTTCATTCGGTCGCGGCAGAAAATTTTTACCAAAAATTACAAAGCCTTTCAAACACAATAATCTCTCTCCAGTACAAGCCTGATAAGTTTCTAACTTTCAAAGTTCAAGAAGCAAGTTTTGGGTCTATCGTGCGCCAGGAAAATAAAAATATTGCGATTCGATGTCAAATTCGTGGGACTACCTACACCTTTACCCACGAACATTTAGATCAGATGAGCAAGCGCGAACTTAATGACCTGTTCAACCAATTAGGGCTTGACAGCTTCTAGGCTTTCTGAAGTAAATATTTACTTCTATCTAGTTTTTCTCTTCTAAGCTATAAAAATTGTTATTCCGACACTCAATAATCCGAGTTAAAGCAAAAGCCACTGAGAACGGCTCTCGGTGGCTTTTGCGTCTCAGACAACAAATGAAATTTTACTTAACAACAGCAAGCCACCCATTGCGTAGGGCTTCGTAAACCTGATTAATTAAATGTTCTTGTTGATAACTCAGAGAACCCTTGAAGCACAGGGAGATTAACCAACGCTGCTCTTTAGAGGTAATTTTTCGAGACGTGAGAATTTGCTCAAGAGTCTGCTCGATGGGAGATGGTGAAAGAGAGGCTTGGGCTAGCATCATGCTGTCTTGAAAATCAATACTTTTACTATGGGGGATTACTGGCTTTTGCCAAGTGACTTCGCAAGCCATTGGGATGCGATCGCTATCTGTCTATGTCAGTAATGCAAGTCACAAAGGCGCTTTATTAATGAAAAAAATTGTACATCCTCATAAATCAGCGAAATCAGAAGGCAAAAATCGCGATTAGGTCATCTATAAAAAAATCCAATCCCCAAACCTCCCTTGAGAAGCGGGTTAAGGCTGTCTCTAGTTCCTCCTAAAACTGGGAGAACACCACATCTATGGGTGATTTCGCTTTTATATTTCCTTATGAATCCTGCTTAATCTCTCTTAACAAAGGAGAAGGGGAAAAGGGCAAAGGAAAAATACCCCCGACTTTTCCCCTTTCACCTTGCTTTAGTACCGTTCCCAGTAAGGCTGGAAACCACGCCGTTTCAGGATATCCACTTCCAATCTATCAATGCGGTTAACCAACTCTGGGTTAGTTGCTTGCTCCTGTTGCAGTTGCTTGAACCGTTCAAGCGCAATAAAGGGCTGGTCTTGAGCAACCTCCAGTTCTGCCAAAGCACGGCGTACCACTAAATCATTGGGCTTCAGTTCGAGTACCCGGTTATAAAGCTCGTTGGCAGCAGCAAATTGCCTTTGTTGAAAACGCACGCCAGCGAGCGCCGTGAGCGCATCGGTGTTATCCGGCTGCCGTGCCAAGATTGCCTCGTAAGCAAGGGTAGCGAGTTCAAAATCCTCCAGCGCTTGCGCTAATTCTCCCTGGACGAAGTACGCGCCGATGTTGTCAGGATTGCGGTTAATCAACTCTTGCACTTGGGCTTTCGCCAATTCGGGGTCACGAGTGGCGAGGACTTGAAGGCGTCGCAGTTGTACTGGGATGTTCTCTGGGTCAATTGCTAAGAGCGCCTCATACAACGCCTCTCGCTCTGGGGAAGGAGGCAGGGTTCCCACGAGATTGAACAACTCTTGGGGTGTATTCGTTGTAGGTTGGGTAGCTAGCCAACGGTCGAGAACCGCTTCGGCTTCTGCCTGAGAAATGCGTTGAGCTTGGTAAGCAATCGTGGCACGTCCCAAGGTAGCGACTAAATCATCAGGATTACGACGAATTAGTTCATCGTAAAGTGCGATCGCATCATCCGCACGACCCTGCGCTAGTCGAATTCCCGCTAACCCCCGTAGGGCGCTATTGAGCAGCGTATCGCTAGGATTGCCATTAATTAAGGATTCATACCTAGAAGCACTTGCCTCTAAATTCCCCTGGCGACGGTCAATCTCAGCCAGCAATAGCTCGGTTGTTAGGTCAGAGGCTCCGATGGACGTAGCACTATAAGCCGCCAAAGCTTGCTTTGCTGCCTCAAGCTCATTACGTTCTAAGAGGATTTGAGCGACACGGAAATTCAAGAACGGAACGTCCACGCCAGCGTCTTGCAAACTCTGGTAAACAGGGAGCAGTGCTGGGTCAGGTGGGTCGAGGGGTAGTATAGCAAGAGCAAGCGATCGCAATTGAGCCGAATCGCTTGGTAGCGGTTGCAGTGCGGCGACCAAACGCTGCTGGAATTCAGATTGAGAAATTCGACCCAGTTGATTTTCCAACACCAGTTGCTTCACCAACAAGCTCTGGTCATTCGGCTGCACAGCAGTTAGCTGTTGATAAAGCGACAATGCCGCTGCACGTTCCGAAGGTAACTCACTCAGGACATCCGCCACTTCTCTGACTAAGGACGGTGAAGGTTGGGAGGTTGAAGCGATAACCTGACGGTACAGCGCCGCGCCTTCCTGATACAGTTGAGTATTGCTCTCACGCCGACCAATCGTTGTCAGTGCCCGTGCTAAGGGTAAAGCGGCATCCGGTCTACCCCGTAAAGGTTCTAGGACAGCCAACGCTTGGGAGAGTTGTTGATTGGCTTGATACGCTTGGGCAAGCGATGAGCGAATCTCAATTTCTGCGGCATCAAGTTTCTTGGACTGCCGAAGCTGATTCTCTAGGATTTGGATTGCCTGAGAGACATTACCCGTTTCTCGAAGTGCTTGGGCGTAAGCCGTCAGCGCGTTGTTGGGAATCGCTTTCCCTGTCCCTTGGTAACGATTAAAGAGAGCCAGTCCTTGCTGGTAATCGCCACTGTAGGTATAAATTTGGGCAGCACCAAGGATGGTGTCGGGTGAGGGATTCGCTTGGAGAACGATTTGATAATCTGCTAACGACTCTGCATAACGCCCTTGGTAGCCCAACAATAAAGCACGTTGGGCGCGGGATTGGTTGTTGTTTGGATTCTGGTTTAACAACGTCGTGAGTGCTTCAATCCCCCTCGCTTGCCATTCTGAGCGATAGCCACCCAATACACCTACCGCTTGGAGGGCAGGTGTATTATTGGGGTCTTGTTCTAGCACTCGTTGATAAGCTGTCCAAGCTTCAGCGTCTTGACCCGCTTTTTGATAGGCTTGGGCGAGACCTAACTTTGCCTCTAAGGAGTTGGGAGAGCTTCGCAGGGCTTGTTGAAAAGCTCTAATCGCATCATTCACTAATCCCCGTTGGAGCAGTGATTGCGCCTGACGTACTGCCGCCGGAACGCTTTGGGCTTGCGCCGCCGGGACGACTAAATCAATCGGTGCAACGGTAAGCCCACCAACTAATCCGAGAAAGAGGCAACACGTTAAACTTAGCGATGCCGCAGGCGGTGCTACCGCACATCGCAGGAAATTCCTGCTACCCAGTCGAGTTGAGGTGGGAGGTGTTAGCCGTGCGGCTTGAAGAACAAAGCGAGAAACGAGGATTGGATTTTTCCTCTTGCCTCTAGCAAGAAGTCCCTCGCCTGCCAAAGGCTTGCATCTATTCATCGAAATAGCCTCCCAAGAAGATCAAAATCAGCTCTTACCCGGAACCCCGCGACAAAATCGGAGAACTCGTCTCGTGCTTGCAGCGTCGCACCTGCCCGGAAATTCGGGGAAATCCGGGCATCATAGAACAACTCCCAGACATCGGGTACTTTATCGTCATTGTCACGGCGCAGTTCATCGTTCGATAAATTGCGACCATAACCAAAGCCCAGTCGGTCATCGGGCATAAATAGGTCTAAGAAGTTGAGTCCTACGCTGTAGGTATCAGCGCCCTCGTCCAGTTCCGTATTTTCGTAGTGACCGTAACGCGCAAATAGCCCCATGTTAATTTGCGGGATAAAATATTCCGCATTCAGTCCATAGGCATTTTCGCGATCGCCAGACTCAGGGCCAAATACACCATTGCCTCGGTCAATTCCAAAAATTTCCTGGAAGCCATCTCGTCCCGCATCGCGATCTGAGGCGAATGTACCCCGGATAATGGCATTGCCAACCCGGAAACCGAGTTCACCCGCAAACGCATCAATAGCAAAACCGCTCAGGTTCCGAGACGAAGAAAAAGCAGCAACTTTCGCCTCAACATTATCCGTGATATTCCAGTTCAACAGCGCTGCCGGACGAGACCCAATTCCCGCCGCCGCGAGGGCAGGATTCGTCTGAAACACAGGGTTAAAGAAATGGGTTCCGACATCTTTGGCGAAGCTATTGCGGTCAAAATAAGATGTCAAATCCACTTGACCGACGGTTAAGCGGAGATTGGGGAGACTAGGAAGTGAGCCAGTAAAATACAGCTCATTGACACTTAATGACCCAACTTGCGAATCGGAAAAGTCATCTCCAGCGGTTAAATCAACAGTGCCACCAACTAGCGCATTCGTAGAAAACGGATAAATTCCCGTCACCCGCACCCGTGCTGATGAGCCATCTTGATTCACATAAAGCCCTTGTAGTCGCAGTGTGGGAGCCAAGGGGTCAGTTTCCGAGGTGGGACTCTCTCGGAGTGTGGGTGACTCTTGTTCATCGTCTACAGCCGTTTGCGCTTGCAAGTTACCCCCAAGTAGAGACGCGCCACCTGTCCCTCTATATACGGTGGAATCACTAACTGTCGGTGAAGGTGTACTCGCTAACTCAACCGTAGGAGATTCCTCTGTTACAGCCACTGGCGCTTGGGAATTACCCTCAACCGAGTTCAGCGTCGGTTCGCTACTCGTTTGCAAAGGTGCATCGGCTAACTCAACAGGAGATTCCTCTGTTACAGCCACTGGCGCTTGAGAATCACCCTCAACTGAGTTCAGCACTGGCTCACCAGTCATGGAAGAGGCAGTATTAGCAAGCTCAACCGTAGAGGATTCTTCTGTTGCAGCCACTTGTTCTGGGGAATCACCCTCAACTGAGTTCTGTGTTGGTAAAACAACAGACGGCGAAGGGACATAAGCGGGTTGAACAGGGCTTGGCTTATCTTGGGCCGAAACTTGAGCGAGAAAGTTACTGTTGTCTACCGTTTCAGCCGATACAAAGGATAAGGAATTTGCGATCGCCCTTGGCGGGCGCGCTAGCGCTATCGGCGTAGTGTTAACAACTTCCCTTGCGCTGGATTGCGGTTGAGCAAGTACGTGGGGAGCAAAATCAAATTCTGTAGAAGCGTCAGCCTTTGGAGTCAACGCCACTGAGGCATCGGAAACACTAAGGTTCTGCCTATCGAACTTGTCAGCGCTGTCTGTAACGTTGGCAGACGGCTCCTTAATGTCAGCTTGAGCGGGTTTTGTGTCCAGGATTGCAGCAACGGAAAAGATTGATAACCCTCCGGCTGAAATGGCTCCCAAGGATAATAGGTAACTCAGCCAAACAGACCGCCGTAAGGCATTTGTTATTGGCTTATCAGTATCACTAGGTTTTCGATCTATGTCTCTCATTAGCACCGCAGTTGCCGATAGGCGTAATTGAGCAGCAAAACTGTCGATTGTTTTATTTTTCAAGGCGGGAAAAGAGCCTCCGGAAAATTTTCGTGATTGTGGCTAATTAGCCAGGGCTAAACACACCAGAGGCAAAAAATCCAAAGGTATTTTGGGTTAACAGCAGAAGCTGATTGAAAATAAGATATTGAATGACTATTTTTGAAGTAGATGGGTTAAATACCTTAGAGTTGCTCCGTTATAAACTTCTGTCATTTCAGCAAGAACTCACAAGCTTAAGATAAAGTTTATAGAAGAAGCTTTTGCTTCCTAGAGCCAATGAAATCAAGTCGAATGGCTTAAACTGCGACAAGACTCTCTTGTGGTGCAACCTGTTTTTTTGTTCTGCTAGCTTCTTGAGAAGCAAACCCAGCAAAAACACCCTTATTCTTAGATTACAGTTAGCAACATTACTATCAATTATGACAAACCTCGCGGTTAATTTGAAACTAAGAACCTCTAAGTAATTCTTCTCTGGTTAGAGCAACTATCTCAAGTAAAATCTCTAGGATTGCTAAAGTATCTCTTAGTTTTTCAGACGACTTTACAGCTAGTTTGTTCCTGATAAATTAACGGCTAATTGCAATAATGTTTGTACTCCCTCTTCCTTTTTTAACTCAATTCTTTAAAGGGTTCATAAAAAACTACCGAAGAATTATAAAGAAACAGTAAAGTTTAGATAATCTATAGTAATTATGCGGATTAGCGGATGGCTCAGTGGAAGAGTAGTAAAGGGGAAACATTAGAAATACAAGGGAAAACCCATTTTACACAAACGGAGAAATAGGTAGAGCGGATTACATCAAAGACACTTATACCTCAAGTTTTATTTTTACCGGAACGTCAGGTTCGGTTAACTTCAGGCTAGCGATCGCGTGGATTTTTTATGGCTGTATTACAGGTTAGGGATAGCCGACTTTTAGGCGATCGCTACCCAAAATCTACAAC
>JALYGX010000567.1 GCA_030776905.1 Cyanobacteriota bacterium
TGGATTGTAGACTATCTGGCTATTGGTAGCAGGAATTACCTGGGTAATCCCAAAGTTCCTACTGTTTTTGTCTATCAATTAGATGCGAATGGGGTCTACCATTTCACTGGATACAAAGGTTCTGACCAGATTGTATCTCCTACCTTCCCGCAGTTGGAATTAACCGTGGAGCAGATTTTGAGTGTGTAGTTCTTACTGAGGATGTAGCGCGATCGCATTCTTCGAGCCAATCTTGTAGGCGATTCCCTAGCTCCTTCGGAGCCGCTTCGCTAACGGGATAGCTTCGCTTCACGCACTTTCCCCTTGCCTACCTAGTAGAAACCCCATCCTCCATCCTTTTTCCTGCCACTCATTTTAAAAATTGGATTATCGGATAAGCCATGATGGCAGTATCTGCTGTAACGATTACCAATTCATGCTGCAAAGCTTGGCAAATGAGCAGGCGATCGAACGGATCGCGGTGAAGTGCTGGAAGTTTAGCAAGTTGAGCAACGCTTTCTTCATCAACAGGAAGAGTATCTATTAAGTGTCTAGCTCGTTGTTTTGGCAGGTAGGTTTCGGGGGATTCTGGTAATGGTAGTTTACCGAGTTGGTACTTGATGATTGCTTCCCATATAGACACGACACTGAGATAGACATCATTATCTGGATTGCGAATAGCATCCCGAAAGCTAACTGATAACCGATTATCCCCACTGATGAACCAGAGAAAGATGTGTGTATCTAACAGCAGCTTCATTCGCCTTCAAACTGATTGAGAATGTCTTCAGGTAGAGGTTCATTAAACTCATTTGGCACAACAAACTCTCCTGCACACAGAGCAAAAGGTCGTAGCTGCTTAGCCTGATTGTTAGATTTAACTGGCGTAATCTCGGCTATTGGCTGATCGGCTTGCACAATCAGAAGTGTATTACCCGCTTGCACAAGGTTAAGAAAGGCTGTGATATCACGCTGAATGTCATCAATAGTAATAGTAATCATATTTTTGATTGAGCTAAAGTATCGCCATGTGTTGAAATTGTACTGACAGTTAGAAATTTAGCGCTACGTGATCGCACTTCTATTGGATGTTAAAGGCGATCGCATTCTTCGAGTCAAAGTTTGTAGGCGATCACACTTTTACTCCATGACGAAGGCGATCGCACTGTTCGAGTCAAAGTTGTAGGCAATCGCATTTTCCCCTCGCCTACGCACTCAAACCTCCCTATCTTTCCACCGCTAAGTAAAGAGAGCCAGACTTTATCCCGGATGGTTGCTATGGTCAAGAGGCAAACCGAGTTTTTATTCTCTAATGCGTAAAAAAACAAATAATATTTTAAAACAAAATATTCACAATTATTTATAGTTTATGAATTTTGTGTTAATGTACTTTACAAAGCAAACAAAACCTTGATCCAGCTTTTGAAGCCAAGCCATCTTTATTAATTCAATAAGTCTAGTTAAGCTCAAAGAGGTCAAATGACTCTGTGTAAAATCGTATCGGGTTTGCTTACAGCAACGCTCCTAATTTCTTCAGTGACTAATGTACAGGCTCAAAGCCGCCGCCCCCCTCGAATTTCTTCTCTAGGGGAAATAAAATGTAGAGGTGTGCAAGGTAGTGGATACTACAGCGCCATTAATGAAGAGATTCCTATAAGACGTGAAATATTTAGAGCTATTGGAATAATAGCAACTCATGCACAGTGGATCGGGAATAACCGACCAGTTGAGCTAGTTTGTCAAATTGCTGCACTCAATCAAGCTCCAAGATTTAAAACTTTGACCTTAGCTTTTGGATTTTCTGACGATGCTTATACCGCTAACGGTGCAACTGTCCGTTTATCAATATATAAAGATGGCAACTTCTATGGCTCTCAGAGTGTTTCAAAGGGAGATAAGCTTCGCTGGCCTGTAGATATTAAAAATACTCGAAATCTTGCATTAGAAGCTGAATGTATTAGCACAAGGCGGAACTCTAATTCTTGCCCTGCTCTGTACTTTTTTGAGGATGTTTTAGAATGAAACGTAGAAAATTTATTCAGTATGGGGCATTAGGTAGTGCTTCTTTCGTTGTCAACTTGGGTCTACTGAACCCAAAGCGTTCAGATGCTTTTCTATTTGCTTTGCTAGGCGGGACGCTCTTGGAGGTTGCATTTGGTGCCTTAATCCAAGGTGCTTTTGCTCTAGCTCGTGGTGCTTGGGGACGGCGCACTCAAGAGTGGTACAACAGACGATTAGAGGCTCAGTTGGCTCAGCGTGAATTTCTGAGACAAAAATTTACTGACGTTACTGTAGCGGAAGTAGAAACTCCTCAATACAACGTTATTTTGGCTGCTCATCATCGGGAACGTTTAGGCTACAACGCTGCTTTTAGCTTTCCTCAAATGATGGAAAGTCAACCTATTGTCTCAAGCTTTGCAGGACCAGCCAGTATTGGTATGGGAATTGCTGCCAAGTATCTCAAAGAAAATCAAAGAATGAGTCCTCAACAGGTACAGAGAGCAATATTACCAAGACATAGCGGTGGGCTATATACCTATGATGATTGGAAAACTTGGGATGAGCCTACCAGCTTTACAACCTACTCAAGTGAGTATTCAGACAACGGTGTTTTAATTCGCTATGAAGCCGTCGATCCACGTCCTGGTGGTTATGGTCTTATCGATGTTTCCGTTGATGTAGGGGGTCGGATTCAAATTCCTCAGATTCGAGTGAAATACGCATAGTTCTCTAACTTTTTAATGTCCCCTGCTGCGTCTCAACTTTATTTAGCTTTTTACTAAGTCATGAAAGCCACTTTTAGATTGACTGCATTTCTGCTTATCTTCTCCTGTATATCTTTACAGTCTGAAGCTAAGGCTCTGTATCGACTCAAGTCCTTTCCCTGTGAATCTCCAGTTTCAAATACTACTAATAGTCAGCTTATAGCTAGAGGTATACCAAATCAACTTTTAAGAGCTTTAAATAACTTTAGACCAAGGAGGATAAGGGCAGGTTCTACAGAATTTTCTTTAGGAAGAAACAGCCTAAGACATATCCTAACACGGCATCATCCTGATTATTGGGATGGAAGTAGTAGAAAGACACAGACTTTCTTTAATAGAAATATGACTGTCAATGATATTGAAAATGCAATTGAATCAGTTA
Source organism: Cyanobacteriota bacterium (assembly GCA_030776905.1). GTDB lineage: Bacteria > Cyanobacteriota > Cyanobacteriia > Cyanobacteriales > Coleofasciculaceae > CADCTM01. The sequence goes on from JALYGX010000567.1 coordinate 3,127, forward strand.
TCAACCAAAACCGTGGACGCCTAAGCAGATTAGGAGGAAGTGGCACTGACACAGTTAAAGGTGTTGTAAACAGAATCAGGTATGTTTTAAAAGTAGAGAAGGGAAGGATTGGTTCATTTTATCCAGAGAAAGAGTGAGCGAAAGCCTCAAACCAGTCTCCCTCTGCCCCCACATCAATTTAGACACTAATTAAGCTATTGAAAACCCAGTAAGAGCGCGTCTTTTAGGACGATAAAACCCTAACACGATATTCTCCTTTAAAACTCCTGCCTCTAGCAGTTCTTGAGTAACTCCCTACTCTATACCATCCCACTCGACCCAAATCTTACCGTCTTTAATCCGTAGATGTAAAACAACGTCGTGAACTCAACCAGTCCTATCCCATCCCACACCCATCAATAAGTAGTTATCATGCTCTAAATCGCAGATTTGGATAGGTTCAATCTCTCCATGACTGGGTTGGTATTGTGCATATTTGGCTACAATATCCCGAATTATCTTACGATAATGATTGAACTTATCCATTGAATTATCTCCTGTGTGTAGCAAGCCGAAGGGAAAACAGTAGGAATCGGTAGTGCGAGCATCTTGCTCGCTTGTAGGTGTACGTGAGCAAGATGCTCACACTACATGATGCTACGCAGGAGAAACCAAATGAGTAAACCGCACCTAGCGCCGCCGCCATTGCAACTGTTCTGCAAGTCGCAACAGAAACTGACGAGCAAGTTTTATCGCTTCTTGATACTGCTGCTCTGAATTATGCTCCGACCAGCCTCTCCCAGTTTTCTCC
>JALYGX010000568.1 GCA_030776905.1 Cyanobacteriota bacterium
GGTTCCGAGAATACCCAGCACAGGGACGTTTAGCCAACGGTAGTAAGTAACAAGCATGGCTAATGGTAAAGCGATCGCTACAGCCATCAGCACGGCTAACCCAGTCATCTCCAGATGCTCCAGTAGCAACCCAAAAACAACTCCAGGATTTTTAATGATGTAGCTCATGCCGATTTTTAGTTGCAGGTTGAAGGTTTAAGAGGATAAATAATCACCAATGACTAATCAAGCACTGACACTCATACTTGCCGAATTGCGAATGTGTTCCAGGCTCAACACGCCGACCACCTTCCCCGCATCCATTACAGTTAACGTCTGGGCACCAGTGCGCAACAAAAGCGATAAGGCTTGGCGCAAATTATCATGTCGCGCGATCGCATATTCACTTTGAGGATAGTCGTCTTGAGACACAGCCTTCATTGCTGTCTCAACCCGCAGTAGACTGAGTTGGCGCACCATATCATCTGCACCTACCAAATTGTGTACAAAAGCGTTTGCAGGTCGCGTCAGGATATTAAATGGCGTATCAAACTGCACGATCTGACCTTTTTGCAAAATCATGATTTTGTCAGCCAGACGCAGGGCTTCCTCAACATCGTGAGAAACAAATAAAATTGTTTTCTTGAGTTGCTGCTGAAGACGCAAAATCTCATCCTGTAGCGTTTGGCGAGTAATCGCATCAATTGCCCCAAACGGCTCATCCATCAACATCACCTTCGGGTCACCCGCTAAAGCTCGCGCCAAGCCAACTCGCTGCTGCTGACCTCCCGATAGCTGCGAGGGATAACGGTTGCGGTAGTCTTGAGGCGGCAGATCAATCAGCTTCAACAATTCATCAATTCGCGTCTGGTATTGCGTCCGGGGCCAACCCAAAAGCTTTGGCACCACTGCAATATTCTCTGCAACCGTCATGTGCGGAAATAAGCCAGACTGCTGAATCACGTAGCCAATCTGCTGGCGCAGCTTCGTAACTTTCAGCTTCCGGATATCAGTATCGTCCAAGTAAATCGTGCCAGAAGTCGGCTCGTACAAACGATTCACCATCTTGAGGAGCGTTGTTTTTCCGCAGCCGGATGGCCCTAAAATCACCACCAGTTGACCCGCTTCAATCTCGCAAGTGCAGCCATTTACTGCTGGCTGTGACGCACCGGGAAATTTCAGAAATACTTCCTCAAAACGTATGGCACTCACTGGTTTTTCCTCCCCATTGTTGTTTGCTGTTTGTTGTTTGTTATTCGTTTGAGAGCTACTAACAACTAACAACCAATAACCAACAACTACTAACCCTTGAGGCTGACTAAGCCTTTTTTAACAGCCCTTCTTTAATCAAAAATTCTTTAGCGACTTCAGCGGGTTCTCGTTTTTTGCCACTCACTTCGTAGTTGAGGCGCTGCATCGTTTCGTTTGTCAGCTTGGGTGCCAGTGCGTTAAGAGCATCCCGAATCCCTGGGTTTTTATCCAAGGCTTCTTGACGCACGACTGGAGCAACTTGGTAGGGAGGAAATAGCTTTTTGTCGTCTTCAAGTACGACCAGATTAAGCGCGCTGATTTCTCCGTCGGTTCCAAAAGCTGCGGCAACATCAGCTTCGCCTTTCTTCAATGCTTCGTACCTCAATCCGGCATCTACTGGAATCAGTTTTTTCGGTTGGAAATTACCGTAGACTTTCTTAAGACCGGGTAACCCATCCTCGCGAGCTTGAAACTCTGGAGTGCTGACAAGGGTTAATTTACTAGCCTGACGCACCATATCAGAGATGGTTTTGATGCCATATTTCTTAGCACCTTCTTGCATCATGGCTAATGCCTGGGTATTGTTCATCGGTGCAGGATCGAGCCAGACCAGGTTAAATTTTTCCTTATAGGCTTTGGAAACGGTATCAAAGACTTGTTTGCGATCGCTGTTTGCAGGCAGCTTGAGTACTGTTAATAGACCCGTGCCTGTATACTCTGGGTACAAATCGATCTGACCGCTTTGAAGACCCGCTTGGGCAACAGGTGTACCACCTAAGTTCAGCTTCCGCTCGACTTTAATACCTTTATCTTCTAGCACCAGAGCATACATTTCTCCCAAAATGAATTCCTCTGTGAAATCTTTCGAGCCGACTTTCACTGAACCACTAGCACTACCTGTGCCACCATCGCCCTTACAGGCATACACGGTGAACATCGTTAGTAATGCAAGCAACAGTGGTATTAATAGGCGACGAACCGATTTCATAGATCTAGTCCTGGCTCGATGAGGTGTAGCTATTTCTTTGACACTCCCCGTGCTAAAGCAACGGGGATTCTTGGTTCACAGACTCACCGTTAAACGACAGGATTGCTCCAATCGCCCAAGAGGGCAGATCTCCCCAAGCGTAAGTTCCGGCGTGCCCCGCCGTACTGAAGGCTAATTTCAGGATGTTAATAGCAGCATTCACGTCCCTATCTTCAATGAATCCACAATGTTTACACACATGGGTTCTTGTGGATAAAGACTTTTTCACAATATGCCCGCAGCTAGAGCAGTTCTGGCTTGTGTTGTAAGGAGGTACGGCAACCGTAATCTTCCCATACTTATAGCCGAAGTATTCCAGCCACTGGCGGAATGTTGACCATCCTGCATCACTGATAGACTTAGCGAGACGCCGATTTCTGACTAGCCCTTTCACATTTAGGTCTTCATAGGCTACCAAATCGTTAGATTGGATAACGGAGTAAGCAACTCGCTTGCAATACTCTTTTCGCTGCCTACTTACTCCTAGATGTTTCCGAGCATATCGATTTCTCGCTTTGTGGTAGTTCTTAGACTGTGGTTTAACACCACGCTTGAACTTCTTGGACTTCTTGCGGTTTGCTCGATTTAGTTGCTTCTCTGCCTTTGTGTAGAACTGGGGGCAGGGTTCTGTATTTCCTTCGTTATCGGCAATAAAAAACTTTAACCCTAGATCTAGTCCGACCATCCTCCCAGTCAGCTTAGTTTCAAGCCTAACCCTCACATCAATGGCAAACTGAGCGTAGTATCCATCAACCCTCCGGACTAACCGAACTCGCTTAATCTGCTTAATGTCGTAGTAATTGAGGTCATAGGTTCCTTTGAGTTTAAGGGTTCCTATGTTCTTTCCGTCTCGCAAGGTAATAGCTTTGCGATTGGGAGAAAGCTTCCAGCCGCTCGTTTTGTATTCAACTGAGCGGCAATTCTTTTTGAATTTTGGAAAGCCTTTCTTGCCCTTAACCTTTTTCTTGCAGTTGTCAAAGAAGCGAGCAATAGCGCTCCAAGTGCGTTCCGCCGCAGACTGTCGAGCCATTGAGTTGAGTTCTTCGGCGAAGGGAAATTCTGCCGCAAGTACAGCACAGTATTTATTGAGGTCGTATTGACGCAAGCCTTTGTTTTCCATCCAGTAGCGCAAGCACTTGTTTTGGATGAACTGGCTAGTCCGAATAGCCTCATCTATAGCTCGATACTGAGCTTCTTTTCCTTTAACCTTAAACTCGTAAACAATCATGGTTCGACCTCACCACTGCGATTCTTATGTTAATGCATACACATAAGGTTATTGATCAAGTTTTATGGCTTTGTTGGGATATTTATTGGTCAACTCCGTACCTCCGTTAACCCGCCTTATATCCCCGTCCTCAAGGAGCGGGGTTTTACGGCGCTTTCCGATAAAGAGTAGCGTCGATTAAAGAGGTATGCGCCATCTCCTGTGCCGCCGCACTGTGCGCTAACGCTATCGCGGCAATCCGCCAAGGGCGCTATCATGAAAGAAGTTAAGTTATGTAAAGAATTTCGATAGTAAACCTATTGTGACTGCAACGTTGAAACCGAAAGACAGCGTTACTCTACCAACAACCTGGCACGCTCTCAACCTCATCTGGGAAGGTAGAGAAGAAACCGTGCAGCAAGGATTACCTCATAGTCAGCTAACACCAGCTTGGCAGATATTCCTTTTGGGCGATGGCTCCCCTACCCGTCACCTGCAACTTCTGACGGGTGAGAGAACTGAGGTAGACCTTATTGATATGTCGCCAATTGGCATGGATACTGATAGCGCTCCTGACTCAATTCAGGTAGTACCAGGACCACGACTGCGACGACAGGTGTGGCTGAGGACTGCATCGGGGCAGCGTCTTGCCTACGCTACTTCTTGGTGGGAAGCCAGCCATGTAGATGAGTACTTACAAAATCGGAATATACCAATTTGGGCGAGTCTTGGTCGTCTCCGGACTGAGCTATACCGAGATATTCAGGGAATCTATTACGGTCATTCAGTCGCGCTGGAATCGGCTTTTAAACAGCATGGCCCTTTCTGGGGACGGCATTATATGTTTTGGCATCATGGACGCCCTTTGACGCTGATTTATGAAGTATTTTCCCCTTATTTGACGAAGTACTTAGGACCAACGCAACCCGGCATTGGAGATAAGCTCTTAGAGAAATTGCCTTGAGAAAAAACTAGCAATTCATTTTATAAGTATATAAATGGATAGCTTTTTTCGTTTTACGGGATTAAAGCGGGAAGAAATTTGCGATCGCTTAATCATCGGCACTTGGTATTCCTTACAAAAAAGATCTCACGAGATCCAGCGCCAGTTATAACGATTCCACTGATAAATGCCTTGAATTTCGTACTCGCTGCCGTTATCGAAGCGGATGACGCAGCTATAGTATGAGTTATTCCTGTCTGTGCTTTGAGAAACCTTAACAACGGTACAAGGAAACCACTCACGGCTACAGGGACCATCCTCTTGCACCCACTCCCACAGACCATTAGAGACTTCAATGCGATCGCCTAGTTTCAGCCTTA
>JALYGX010000569.1 GCA_030776905.1 Cyanobacteriota bacterium
CGTAGATATGTCTGATACGGCTCTGGGGGATTCACTTCCTATACTTCTTAAATCCTTGGCTCAAGTGCTGGAACACTCCCAGAAAGACTTTTTTGAAAGGATTGCCGAAGTAAGTCTAGAACACGGAAGTTTGCGAGCTAGACAAGGATATGATGCTGCCGAAATTATGAAAGAGTACAGTCTGCTGCGTCGAATTGTTTTCTCGGTGTTAGCACCTGAGTTACTCAAGGGTTCTCCTCAGGAAATTATTGAAATTTTTAATCAGATCAATACGGTGTTAGATGAAGCAATTTCCTTATGCTACAAAAGCTATATCCAAGAACGTTTGCAGGAGTTAGAGCAACTTCAGAGTCAATTGACCCTCACTAACCAGGAACTGACTCGTCTTTTTGAAGCGAGTAAAGACCAATTCTCCTACTTAGCTCATGAGTTAAAGACACCGCTAACGGCTGTGATTGGTTACTCAGAACTGCTCATGCGTCTGCAACAAAATGTTAACCCAGAGGCGGCTTCTCCCACAATTCGTAGTATTGAGCGAGTGTTGCAAGGAGGGCGACATTTGCTACGCATAGTCAACGATTCATTAGAGTTATCGCGCTACGAAAGCGCTCAAATGAAGCTAAACCTGGAGTTTGTCGATATCCAAAGTGTGATTGCCACGGTGGGCGAGATGATCGAACCACTGGCGCAAGTGCAAGGGTTACAGCTCAAGATAGAATGCGATCGCGCTCCTCATAAAGTTCTAACCGATTCCTTCCGTTTGCAACAAGTACTCACTAATTTAGTAAGCAATGCAATTCGCTATACCGATGAAGGCTTTGTTCAAATCACTTGTCAGAACTTACCTAAGGAAAAGTGGTGTATTGCCGTTACCGATACGGGTATTGGTATTGCGCCTGAAGATTGCGATCGCATATTTGAACCTTACTCACAAGCCTTTTTCAATCAGGGAAGTCGAAAGCATGAAGGCACGGGTTTAGGACTAGCCATTGTTTCCCGTCTCGTGAAACTGCTACAAGGTGAAATTCAGCTAGTTTCTGAAGTCGGAGTTGGCTCGACCTTTACAGTCACCTTGCCTATGAATATTCAAATTGACAATAAATAAGCGGCGTAGTTGGTATCATGGATGAGGTGTAATGGCAAGAATTGTAATTACAGTTTTCCCTGGCCCGTAATACCAAAAGATTCTCCAAGCAGATGGAGTTTTATTCTCAACGTAGGCTTCAAATATTTCCTCTCCATTAGGACTAGAGAGAGAATCATATTTGTGAGTGTTAAGGCTAGGGTGATGCAGATTAATTTGCATTAACCCCAGTGCTTTTAACACTTTTTTGTACTTTTTGGAGTCTGTTTGCTGAAGGTTAGCTAATGTATCTTCCGCTTCCGTTGAGAATTGCAGCCGGAACTCCACTAATCCTCAATCTCCAAGCCTGCATACTGAGCAAATGAACCTAAGTCGCGAACTTCTCCTGCTTGTGCCTGTCGCAGTCCGCGTTCTATGGATGCCCAAGCAGTAGGAGTTTGCCAGAGCCATCGTTCTTTTTCGGGAACGTCCTCTATGCTCTGGTGAGGATTTTTCACCATAAAACTGGTTTGGCGGCGCAGTTGAAAAAGAAGTTGTCCGAGTAGAGTTGATTCTTGCGCTTTCTCTTGCACTAAATTTACAGAGTCTTCAGCCTTGAACACTTCAACTGCAAAATTAATGATTTTTTCCTCACCGATATCAGTTGAGCGATCTGCTTGCAGCAGCGCTTCGCTATCGCGCTCCACTATAGTAGATCGGAAACGTTCGCCATCCTTTTGCAAAGCCAAACGAGCGTCCATATATTCCTGCTCTAAGGGAGCATAACCCTTTGCCAGAGCATGAAGTTTGGGAATATCGGAGGGGAAAGCCTGACCAATTTCATTTAGCTGGTTCTGCAAATCGTCTGGCAGCGAAGCATCCAGCCGCATTAAAGCAGCGAGAAAGGCTTTGAGGGTAATTGCGTCTAAAGAGTCCATTTAACAGGGTTTACCTGTAATTGTGAAAGCTGCCCAGTAGTAGGGATGATCATAAAGCTTTTTATCTGCTTCCATTTTACCAAGCCTGTACAGCTCAGTTTCTAGGAAAGTGCGTATTGTTGATTCCAATCTTTGACCTAATCTTCAAACTCTCGTAGCCCTTGCACCGATGCTGGTAGTTCTTCCTCATTTACCGATGTAGGCATGGCTATATTCACACAAGTCAACAGTTAACTGCTCAAAGCAGTTTGACGCAGTAAAAAGGGAAGCGATCGCACCAGTGAGCAGAGGGAAATGCGATCGCCCAAACTCCAATTCTTTTAATTTCCTTTGATTTCTGGGGCTTTGTCGTCAGAAGCGATCGCTTTTGGTTTGCTCAATTTCAATATTTACTAACAAGAGTCTGCGGTGTCCAAGTGGGACCATCGGAACGCGGACCATCCGGCGTCCAAATCAGTTGATCTAAACACATCCGCCGCGCCTCCATGTTCGTATCCCAGGCATGGTAAACAATGTAATCTGTCTGACCATCCGGACCGAGAACAATTGAGTTGTGACCAGGACCGAGAACGCGACCAGGAAGCGATCGCAGCACCCGTGGTCCAGCTTCGTTACCCGCATCGGAGTAGGGACCCATTATATTATCGGCAATTCCATAGTCCACGCCGTAGTCCTCAGTCTCCCAGCGCCCACCACTATAAAAGCAGTAGTAGCGACCCTCATATTTGCGCACACTGGGACCTTCCAAGGTGTGCCAATCATAGATTCCACCGTACATCGGGCGGTTTGCTAGAAACCGTTGCCAATCACAACGGGCACGCAGGACAACTTTTCCTTCCCCTGCTAACTTTGTCATGCTTTCCAGTCGGTCTACCATCAGTGCCGTACCCGCACGCACGCCGCCCTCTGTATCCAGAAAATCACGGGCGTAGAAAAGATACCACTGCCCGTCATCATCCCGAAAGGGGTGCGGATCGATGGCGAAGGGGCAAGACTTCGGGTCAACAAGCGCCTCTCCCACGTCCTGATAAGGACCCAATGGGTCATTGCTGGTGGCGACGCGCAACTGATGATTCTTGTCCTCATGCCCCACTGAGTAGTAGAGGTAGAACGTGCCATCGCAGTAAGCGACTTCCGGTGCCCAGAAGTTGTCGCCGAGAGCGGGGTCCGGTCGCAGCAGTGCGTTACCCGCATAATGCCAGTTCAGGAAGTCCTCGGAGCGCAGGAGGGGAAAGACACGCAGTTCCTTGGTGGAGTTGGTGTGCGTCGCCTGTGCGATTTCGTCCATCTCTCCTTTCGCTTCTGCTGGACCCGTGCCGATTGCATAGTACACGCCTTGGTGTTCCCAAGCGAATGGATCGGCGAAATAACCCGGATAGACCGGATTGGTATAAGTTCGTGTTGTAATAGCCGCTTCAGCCGTCGGCTCAGTCTGAGACATCTTAGCTCCTTACGAGTACCGTCCAAGAACCGTAAGATACTAAGACGGTACTGCTCTTGAATAAAGGATGAAGCCTACATCTTCCCAAATTCGGTCTGCCTTATCCTCTCTCTTTAGTACTTCGTGCGTTTGGCTGTAGAGGATAAAACATCCCATTACTCGTGTCATACTCCCAAGCTACACCCTGCGGGTCTCGCAACTTCGACCATTCAGGAAAGTCAGCTTTATCTTTTTGGCGGGTAATCGCATTCTGAGAGTAGGGATGTCCCGTCTTCGGATTAATCAACCGTCTAGCTAATTCCAACGGATTGAAGGGCGCTGTAGGTAGTTTAGCTTGCTCTGTCGAAGAGGCGGATGGCTTGACGGATGCTCGCTGAATCTGGAAATATTTGTCCAAGCGTCGATCCATTTGCTCAAAATGCGATCGTATTTGCAGCAGTTCTGCTTTCATCTGCTGGTTAACCGCAACGCTGACGACGTTGTCCACAGCCTCTAAGCGTTGGTCGATCGCTTCGTCAACACAACCTTTGAGCGATTCCACCTGATCTTGAAACTCGCTGACTTGAGTTAATAGAGAACTCAATGCGTTGGGCGGCAGTTCCGCTGTACTTAGCAGCTTTCTGATTAATCTTTGGGCCGTCAAACTGGGGTTCTCTTCGGAGTTTGCGTGCTGCATGAGTAGAGCAACTTCTTCATCTCTAAGGGGGAATGAGATTAACTGACTGCCCATCTCTACTACTTACCGCTAACAAACCTGTTATCTAAATTTTAAATGGACAATCTAGTTGACAGACAGGGCAAGACCCTCACGATCTTCGCGCACAACAAAAAATTCAAATTGCCTATCCTACTCAACACGCCCAATGCGCCGCTACGCCAACGGCACTCAGCACTCTCAAGAGAGATATCATGATTTGAAGATTCACCCATCTACTACAGGCATCTATGCCCACCGCCGTTTCTCTCCAGAACGTCCACAAGACCTACGACAAAGTCCCAGTGGTTAACGACCTCTCCTTCACCATTGAATCGGGAGAGATGTTTGGACTCCTTGGCCCCAACGGTGCTGGTAAATCCACAACAATTCGGATGCTAACCACCCTAACTCAACCGAGTTCGGGTCAAATTGAGGTGGCTGGTTACGATGTTGTGCGCAACAGACAGCAAGTAAAGCAGAATATCGGCGTCGTGTTGCAGCAAACTAGCGTGGATACCGACCTCTCCGTCTGGGAAAACATGGAACTGCACGGACGGCTGCATCACATTTCCAATCCTGGGCGTCAGCGACTGATAAAGCAGTGGTTGGACTATGTAGAACTTGCAGAGCGACGAGACGATTTAGTCAAAACGCTGTCTGGCGGGATGAAGCGACGCTTACAAATAGCTAGGGCGCTGTTGCATCAACCCTCCATTCTATTTTTGGATGAGCCAACAGTAGGACTCGACCCCCAAACCCGCCGTCGCCTCTGGGAGATTATTCGCGATTTAAATCGGCAGGGCATGACCATGTTGCTGACAACCCACTATATGGATGAGGTGGAGTTTTTGTGCGACAGAATCGGCATTATGGACGCGGGGCAATTGATTAAACTCGGCACTCTCCAACAACTCCGACAGCAACATGGAGAAGGGTTGGTTATGAAACAACTAGGCGATCGCTTCGAGTACAAATTCTTCCCCGACTTGACACAAGCCAACGCCTACCTTGACAGCTTACCGGATAAAACTGGCATAATGGTTCGTCCATCTAACCTGGAAGATATCTTCGTTGAACTCACAGGACGCCAGCTCGACTGAGGGAATCGGGAAAGATCAAACATTCTAGTAGTAAGTGAACATTACCAACCCTACTGGTAACCCTCCATTCCTAATCCCCAATTCCCATTTGCCAATTTCCCATGTCTCGTTTAGCCACCCAGATAGAAGCAATTCTCTACCTGAAAGGACAGCCTCTGTCGATCGCAGAAATTTCCGACTATGCAGGATGCGATCGCGATGACGCCCAAGACGCCCTCATTGAACTCATGGCAGACTATGCCCATCGGGATAGTGCCCTAGAAGTCGTGGAAACCCCGGCTGGCTATAGCTTGCAGTTGCGGGCATCCTTTCAGGGCTTAATCCAAAATTTAGTTCCCGCTGAATTGGGAACGGGTGCCTTGAGAACTCTAGCGGCGATCGCTCTTAAACACCCCATTGCTCAAGCTGATCTAATTAACCTGCGGGGGAGTGGTGCTTATCAACATGTCCAGGAACTTATAAATCTCGGCTTTGTCCAGAGACGCCGACAAACCGATGGTCGCTCTTATTGGTTACAAGTTACTGACAAATTTCATCAACACTTTGAACTCGATCAACTGCTAACCCGTCCAGAACCGCATTCCCAGTCCTGACAACAATCTTTATCGCTGCTTCAAAAACAGTTCTTTCTTCAAAATTTCTTCCTAAAGAACTAGCGTTCCTCTATCAAAGCAGAGGTCGGCTGACATCACAATCGTATACAGTAGAAACTAAGTAAGTCAAACCTGAGATTCCTAATGGTATTTAACCCTGACTTTCTCAGTTCTCAAGCTGAAGATGAGCCAGAAAATCAACTTCTGAACTATCTACAACATCAGTCTCCTGATGTTTTATCACGGGTTGCTAAATCTGCTAGTCCTGAGATTCAACAGATCATCTCTCAGAACGTTCAGGGACTCGTAGGGATGCTCCCCTCAGAAAGCTTCAACGTGCAAATTACAACTGACCGAGAAAACCTGGCTGGATTGCTGGCTTCAGCAATGATGACGGGGTATTTCTTGCGTCAAATGGAACAACGCATGGAATTGGAGGAAACATTGATCGACTCGGTTCCCTTGCGTCGTCAACCGCGTCGCAGTGAAAAGTCTAAGGATTCCTCCAAGCGAACTGAGCAGTAGATACTGTGCTTTTTGATATAGGGACATTCCCCCGTCAAACTTAAGCTATCTGCGGGGGGAAATCTTTTGCTGATTGTATTCCCTCAGTTGTGTCTTAAAATTACGGCTATCTCTACTGAGGAAACGACTTGGCAAGATTGAACTTGCTGTCCTTAAAACTGGAATAAAACTATCCGCCAGCCGCGAAGGTGAACATAAGGACGACCGAAAGCAAAAGACCAGGACTCAGTAGCAGTACCAACATCAATAAATCGTGTGAAGTCATAACTCTAAATTTCCTAACTCATCTTTTTTTAAGCTAACGTCTTGCACCAGCAACTTTATTAAAATGAACAATTTATTTCAAATTGCTGCCTGGTCTATCCTACTTTAGGGCGGGCTGGTTTGACTTGGCAGTGTGATGGGAGAGTTGACACTCTCCGCCCTTCCAGGGGGGCTTTGCCCTGGAAGGGCGGGGCTTGTATCCCATTTTTTCGGTCAAAGCAAAAAGCCAAACTGCACTCCCTGCTAGTGTAGGAGGTGCATTACTTCGTTGTGTACAGATGAGTACACAACGAAGTAATGAAACTCTCTTTCCCTAATCAACACGCGCAATACGCCGCTTCGCTAACAGCACTTTCAAGACAGACTCTTATTGTTCAATAGCGGAATACGGCGGCTAACAGTGCTTCATCAGGTACTTTTTCTGGCTCAACTGCATAGACGGTTCCACCATGCAAAACTGTTTGAATTGCAGCGGCATCCAATAAATCCTCATCACCAAGTTCCGCATCAGAATGCAAATCAACTATGTTGCTATCAGGATTAAAGATGCCCCACTGCTGCACACCCACGGCAACAAACAATTGCTCAACTCGACTAAAGTAAGCCGCTGGAACAACCTCTTTAATATCAGTGGAGGTTAGTCCAGTCCCTGTAAGATCCTTGTAGCGCTCAATAGCTGCTTGCTGCTCCTGCAAAAATAGAGGTTCTACAATCTCCCAGGCTTGTGCTTGTAATTCTTCTGGTTTCGCATTTTCCGGATTACCCGTAATGCCTTCCTCAACTAAATGCTGATAGGTATTGGCTTCTCGGTAAATCGGAAAAAGATACTCTACTCCTGCTAACACTAGCGGGGCACGTCTTCCGCGCAGATATTTGTGCAATCCATCATCAACAGCGTGAAAGAATTGCAGAATGCCGTCTTGGTGTTTATCCCTGTCTGGGCTTCCCTGCCCATGAAAACTGCCCGCTTGCTGAAAAGAATTGTTGGTTCCCCCTTTTGGGGTACTCATGCGACGCTGACCATCCTTGGCAGTCTCGTCATATCCCAGGGCTTCGTCAAGACTCTTGGGCACATCTTTCAATTCAATTTCTCGGATTTTGTCACGCTTACAGCTAAAGAACTTGACATCTTTTTGACTCAAAGCCAAAACATAATATTGCTCATCACCGGTTATTAAAAGAGGTAGTAAGGGTTTGAGATGGAAACGATCGGTGACAACAACTAATTCTTGGAAGCTTAACGGTAGACGGTAATAGCGGAATACTCCAGACGTTAGAAAAATGGCTAGTCCATCATTGTTGTCTTCCACCCAAAAACTCCCATCGGAATCGACTAGTTCTTGGATTGGCTGTAAAAAGTCCGACACTTCCCTATCGTCTAAACCAGTCTCTACTAGGGTACGTGCCGCCTCTTGTATCAAATCCTTGAGCCGAGTAGAATTCTGCTGAATTTCTGCCGTAACTCGGTCGATGGGCATATAAATTGATACGAACAATCCTTTAGGTTGTCCTACTAGTTCTTTAAGTTCTTCTACAGCTAATAAGCTCATGTAGTTTACTCTCCTCTTAATTTTGTGCTCGTTGGTAATTCCAAGAGGACGTTCGTGCAGTGTGCGCGTAGCGGAAGCTTCCCCCTAGGTTGATGAGGGCAATTGACTACAATTTACCTCGGTTGATTGAGCGGGTCGTCCACCTGGAGGAGCGAGGCAATATTAAGTCAATTTGTAATTGGAGATACAACAACCCTGTAGGAAAAGCCGCTTCAGCTTTTAGCGCGTTCTGGTGAAGTCAACCTCTCGGTGAATTAGCACTTTTAGCTAGACTCAAATTTACTATCTGGTTCAAACACCAAACGTCTGACGAAAGTTAGAGGATTTTGTAACTTTTATTTAACAAACTAAGAAAGCAATACGCATTTTTACAGACTAAATAGTATGGCTCCTACGGTATTAATTACAGGTGCTTCTCAAGGCATCGGCAAAGCAACAACTCTCTTGTTTGCCCGCAAGGGATATGACATCGTACTTGCAGCTCGTCAGCCCGATCGCTTAGAAGCTGTAGCCTCTGATGTGCGATCGCTCGGTCGCGAGGCACTAGCTGTCCCAACGGATGTGACCGACCCCGAGCAAGTACACGCACTCGTCCAAAAGGCGATCGACCATTATGGTGTTATCGACGTGCTGATCAATAATGCAGGGATCTACCTCTTAGGGACAGTAGAGGATTGCTCTCTTAGTGATTGGCATAAGATTATAGACACCAATCTTTGGGGCTATATTCACACGATTCATGCACTATTGCCCCATTTCCTGAAACGGGGTGCGGGAATTATTGTGAATGTGGGTTCTATCGGCGGCAAAGTACCTATTCCTTACCAAGTGCCTTACACAGCTAGCAAGTATGCCGTAACTGGGTTGACGGAATCACTACAGGCGGAACTAAAACCCAAAGGCATTCAGGTTTGTGGCGTTCATCCCAATTTCATCAAGACCGACTTAATGGAACGGGCAATTTTTCGCGGCAAAGATGAGCAGGATGCTCAAGATCGTCAAGATCTAGTGCAAAAGGCGCTAAAGACTCCAGTGCTGGAGAAGCCTGAGGATGTGGCAAAAGCTATCTGGGAGGCGGTTAAACATCAGCACTCTGAGGTGATGGTTGGTTCAGCCAATGTGTCGAAGACAGCTTATAACTTGCTTCCCGGTGCGATGCAGTCGGTATTCCGAAAAACGTTTTCCACAAAAGAGAGCTAACTGTAGCGCTTAGTTCAGACAGCGTGAATTCTTCCGTCTCTATTTACTTTCAGTTGACATCATCAGTGTCAAACCACACCTCAAGATTATGGGCAGAAAAATTGGACTTTGGTTAGTGTGGGCAGGATTTATCGCCTATACCTTATCGCTAGCTCCTCTCGATCAACCGGGTACTTTAACCACGATTGGAAAGCTAGTAACGCTTCAGTTGGCAGACATTAACCCTTATGTTGTCACCCTGTTCAGCCTCATGGGTGTTTGGCCAATGGTCTACGCTTGTTTAATGTTCATTGATGAGCGAATGCAAGATATCTCGGCTTGGCCTTCTTTTTTGGCATCAAACGGCTCAGGAGTCATTGGTATGATTCCTTATTTAATGCTCCGCGAGCCTAGTCAAGAATTCTCAGGTCAGAAGAATTTCTTACTAGAACGTCTCGATTCCCGTCAAACAGGGATAGCACTTAGTTTAGCCACAGTGGGTTTACTGGCTTATGCCATAGTGGCTGGAGATTGGGGAGATTTTGTTCGTCAGTTCCAGACTAGCCACTTTGTTCATTTAATGAGCTGGGATTTTTGCTTGATGTATGTGGTGTTTCCCTCCTTGCTGGGCGATGATATGGCGCGTCGAGGACTCAGGGATTCACGAATTTTTTGGGCAGTCGCGATCGTTCCTCTCCTAGGTCCGCTAGCTTATCTATGTCTGCGTCCTCCTCTACCAGAATCTAGTGCAGAGATAGCACCTGGGCTAATCGCCTGAACGATTGGACTGGTTGCGGCGTGGGATGTAAGCAAACCAGCAGAACCCGACGATCAGGGTTATCCACACTAGCGTTACATTATCGTTTAAGAATTTGCGTATGATGTCTTCCATTGTTTGGAACTCCTCGTTTGAGTTTGAAGTTTCAATCAGGTTGCACTACTCAAGAAAGCGATCGCATTAAAACGATGCTGTTGGCGAATGGATGAGAGGAAATACTCCTCCCCCAATCCCTTTGCTGCAAGAAAACCGGAGCGTTCGTGTAGATGAGGAGGTTGGGGGTTAAGTTTTGGGTCTTCGCAACAGTATCGTCCTATTCCTAAGTAGCCTCTGCCTTTTGCGCAGACATGAGAGCAGGAGGTATCGGCATCCCCATCGCCTCTGTCAACTCCTGAGGGGGTTGCTGACGAGAAGGCAAAGTTGCGTCTTGACCTGTCACGGCGGTGGGGGCAACCCGCTTCATGTTATGGGTGGTACTGTAGTAGCGATGGATTTGCTGAAGCTTACCTCGCTCCTGAATCGATTCATTGGATATCTTTTTGCGCAACTTAATAATTGCATCCATGATGGCTTCTGGGCGGGGAGGGCATCCGGGGATATAAATATCTACTGGTAAAATCTTATCCGCTCCTCGAATAGCCGTATAAGAATCAGCGCTGAACATCCCTCCAGTAATCATGCAAGCTCCCATCGCCATGACGTATTTAGGCTCCGGCATCTGCTCGTAAAGGCGAAGCGTCGGTTGAGCCATTTTCATGTTTAGGGTTCCTGCCAAAATGATTAAATCAGCTTGGCGCGGGCTAGCACGGGGAACTAAGCCAAATCGGTCAAAGTCGAAACGCGAGCCAATCATGGCGGCCAATTCAATAAAGCAGCAAGCGGTACCGTACAGCATTGGCCATAAGCTAGACAGCCGCGCCCAATTGTAGAGATCGTCTACTGTTGTCAAAATGACATTTTCGGAGAGCTGTTGAGTCACCGAATAGGGTTCAACCGGGGACATTATCTGTTGACGATCAAATTCTTGATTTCCATTGAGCGGGTTGGAATTCATTAGCCTAGTCTAGATAAGTGTTTTAACCAAGAACACAGTTTACCCCATTCAAGAATTACCGAAGGAATACACAGGTTGTGTTTTGTTCTCTTGTCTGGTTTATAACCTATTTTCTATTCTTTATCTATCCTTCTATCTGAAGAAATGAAGTTGTGTTAAGTAATTCGGTAATTTTAACTACAAAAGTAATTGGACTTTTGTTAGCCTTGGGGGTTCCTCAACCAGATATTGAATTTTCCAATGATTTGTATAGACAAAGATCGGCTCTTTCTTGTATGAGCGGTTTAGATTTGTTTTAGGTCTTGAATTTATAATTGCCTACTTTCTAAAAAAGTGACTCCCTAAAACTAGGGATCGATAAGTCAATAGCCATAGGCTTCACCTAGATTGCTCTAAGTAGAAGCAAAACTGAGAAGCAGACGGAAAGACATTGCCTTACAAAACTCTCTTTCTCGACAAACTGTGTATAGAGAGATACAAATAACCTTAACATAAAACTCATCCTTTAGGAATAGTTAAAGCCGTTCCTCTGATAGAAGTTGAGAAAAAAAATAGCGGCTAGTATTTTCTCATCGGCAGCTAATTTCCCTTTCAGGACAAGTCAGCGGGAAAAAAGCAGTTAACTTCAACAGCCATGACCACTTTAAGAATGAGTAACTGCTTTGGAAAGAGTTCGATACATAAAACAAGGAGCAATATGTATTTTGAAAATGACTTTTACTAGCTAAGTGAATTTCAGAATACTCTTAACTCCCAATTTTTTTAGTCAAAGCCATGCCAGATTGACTCTTAATTTTAGAAATTAAGAGAACTTCTATGGGCGTAAATTCATCCTACTCATTTCTAAGGAAGTAGATGTCTAAACAGGAAAACCAAATGGAAAATAATGTGAGGAATATTGACGCACAGTCGAGGGGATTTTCTGATTTTTCCAAGAATTCCTTTCCAGATGTACCCGATCTGGTTTGTCTGTCGCATTTGCGCTGGGATTTCGTCTATCAACGACCTCAACATCTTCTGAGCCGCTGTGCTAGCGATCGCCGTGTATTCTTTGTCGAGGAACCGATTTTTAGTTCCGATTCATCTGAACGCCTGGAAGTTAGCCCCCGCGAAAGTGGCGTCTGGGTTGTGGTGCCCCACCTGCGCGAAGGAATGAGTGAGGAAGAGGTGATCGCGGCTCAACAGATGATGCTCGACGAGCTATTTGCTCAAGCAGAGATTCATCAATATATTCTCTGGTACTACACGCCGATGGCTATGGCTTTCTCGTATCACTTAGAGCCACTGGCGGTTGTCTACGACTGTATGGATGAGCTATCGGCATTTAAAGGAGCTAGCCCTATCCTCAAACAGCGCGAAACCGAACTGTTCAACCGTGCCGACTTGGTGTTTACAGGGGGACAGAGCCTTTACGAAGCTAAACGCAACCAGCACCCCAATGTCTACGCTTTTCCCAGTAGCATCGACACAGCACACTTTGCTAAGAGTAGGACTCTTGCAGAAGACCCAGCCGACCAAGCGGATATTCCCCACCCACGTTTGGGATTCTATGGGGTAATAGACGAGCGGATGAACCTCGAACTGCTCGGCGGCATTGCCGAAGCCCGACCTGACTGGCATTTGGTGATTATTGGTCCAGTCGTCAAAATCGATCCAGCAACTCTACCGAGCCACCCAAATATTCATTATCTAGGTGGCAAATCTTATCCAGAGTTGCCTAGCTATCTGGCTGGCTGGGATGTGGCGTTGTTACCCTTTGCCCTTAACGAGTCAACACGTTTTATTAGTCCCACCAAAACCCCAGAATATCTGGCGGCAGGTAAGCCAGTTGTGTCCACCTCTATCCGTGACGTAGTTCGTCCTTACGGGCAAGAGGGATTGGTGAGCATTGCCGACACCGTAGCAGATTTCGTTGCCGCCGCCGAGGCAGCGATGCAGCAAAATGCCGATGCATCAGGATGGCTCGAACGGGTGGATGCGTTTCTAGGGCACACGTCTTGGGATGCCACTTGGGCACGCATGATGCAACTGGTCAAGAGTGTAATGGACACTCGCGGCGCAGTATCTCCTTTAGTTCAGCAGCACGAAGTACTAGAGAATCGGCAAGCCTCTCTCGAAAATCTTGTGCGCTCTGCAAACGTGTCCGCGTCTGGGTTAGAAAATCCCACAGGAGCTACCTCCGCTCAACAATCCACACGCACAGCCGTTGAGCGATCGCTAAGTGAAAGTGGAAGCAACTTCGTCAAGAGCGAATGAACGACAGTGTAGTTGCGATCTCAAGGAACGAGTTGTCTCGCTTGCGAAACCTTTAACCATTCCCAGAAAAGAGATGAGGTCAAGTCCTAACTCTACGAATCATGGGGTTTTCACCCCGGCCTCTCTCTACTAGCTTGACCAATCTGAGTATTACAGCGTTTGCACCCATCGATTGCTTAAGTATTCCCTATTTAAACACGGCAGTTTCCTTCCTTCCTCAGTCAGCAAGGAAGCCGAATTCCCGTGCCGTTGTGTAAAAAAAAACGAGGTTTTTTAAAATGTTTGATTACCTAATTGTTGGAGCGGGGTTTGCTGGTAGCGTTCTTGCCGAGAGACTGGCGAGTCAGGCTGGAAAGAAAATTTTGATTATTGATACGCGATCGCACATTGGTGGAAATGCCTACGATTGCTACAACGATGCAGGCATTCTCATACACAAATACGGGCCTCACATCTTTCACACCAACGCCCGCCATGTCTTCGAGTACCTCTCGAACTTCACCGAATGGCGACCTTACGAACACCGAGTCTTAGGTAGTGTAGATGGTCAACTCGTTCCCATTCCCATCAACCTGGATACCATCAACAAGCTTTACGGACTTAACCTCACCTCTTTTCAACTTGAGGAATTCTTTGCGACGGTGGCTGAACCGAAGGAATACATCCGCACCTCAGAGGATGTAGTTGTCAGCAAAGTGGGACGGGAACTGTACGAGAAGTTCTTCCGTAACTACACCCGCAAGCAATGGGACATTGACCCCTCTGAACTGGACAAATCCGTCACCGCCCGTGTTCCCACTCGCACCAACCGAGATGATCGCTATTTCACCGACACTTACCAGGCAATGCCGCTAAATGGCTATACCCGGATGTTCGAGAAGATGTTGTCTCACCCCAACATCAAGATCATGCTCAACACGGATTACAGAGAGATTCAGAATGTGATTCCCTACCGGGAGATGATCTACACGGGGCCAGTCGATTTGTTCTTCGACTACCGCTACGGAAAGCTGCCCTACCGATCGCTAGAGTTTAAGCATGAAACAATCAACACACCCGTGCATCAAACTGCACCCGTGGTCAACTACCCCAACGAACACCTCTACACCCGCGTTACAGAGTTCAAGTACCTGACAGGACAAGAACACACTAAAACGAGCATTGTCTACGAGTACCCACGCGCTGAGGGCGACCCTTACTATCCCGTACCCCGCCCAGAGAATGCCGAACTCTACAAGAAATACAAGGCACTGGCTGACTCAACTCCGGGAGTACATTTCGTGGGGCGACTCGCGACCTACAAGTACTACAACATGGATCAGGTCGTGGCTCAAGCTCTAACAATCTACAACCAGATCACCACCAAACCAACAATAGAAGTGGTAGGAAATGTCAACGGAGCTACTGAGAATCTGAAGCGCCGTGAAATTATTACCGAGCCACCCGTATCCCTAGAATCTGTAGTCACAAACGGTAACGGGAAAGCTGTGAATAATTAGCCCTCACTGGTCATGGGTTCGGGGCTTTTGATTCTCTTGTGACTGGGAGAAAGCCCCTTCCTACCAGGGATTCAAGGATGCTGGTAGCGAATTCAGAAAATCTAGCCCCTTCGCGAGTAAGGGGATTTCTTGTCTTGGTAGTAAGTAGGCAACTACAAGAATCGAAAGCCTTAGTGATTAGTCCAGTAGCAAAGGACAAAAGCTAGTCCCTAATCGAAGCGAGTTAATGAGGAGTAAAGAATGGGAAGCGTGGGATTAAGTGGCGAATTGTTGATTGAAAATTCTGAATTTAGAGAAAATTCAAAATTCAAAATTCAAAATCCCAAATTGGAGATCTGGGGCGGACTAGAGTGTACGGTTAACCGCGTGGGCGATGAGTATTTCAACCAAATGGCGCGAAACGGTCACGCCACGCGCATCAGCGACCTCGACCTATTCGCAGAACTGGGTGTGACGGCGATGCGCTACCCAGTGTTGTGGGAGCTAACTGCACCTGAGGGGCTAGAGCGCGCTGATTGGTCGTGGGCGGATGAGCGACTTGGTCGCTTGCAAGAACTGGGCATCCGTCCGATTGTTGGCTTAGTTCATCACGGCAGTGGCCCTCGTCATACTAGCCTTATTGATCCAGCCTTTGCTAAGGGACTTGCTGAGTTCGCCCAAGCCTTTGCCGAGCGCTATCCGTGGGTAGAAATGTATACCCCTGTCAACGAGCCTTTGACCACAGCACGTTTTAGCGGGCTATACGGTCACTGGTATCCTCATGGTCGTGACGGATTGACCTTTATACGGGCGTTGCTGACGCAGTGTCGTGCAGTTCAGCTCTCGATGTCGGCGATTCGTCAGAGCAACCCTGGCGCTCAACTGGTGCAGACGGAGGATATGGGTAAAGTTTACAGTACCCCACTACTGAGGTATCAAGCGGAGTTTGAGAACGAGCGCCGCTGGTTGAGCTTCGATCTGCTGTGCGGTCGGGTGAACCGCGACCATCCGCTGTGGGACTACCTGCGCCGACTCGTCGGTATCAGTGAGGCAGAACTAGAGCCGTTCTTAGAAGCTCCCTGTCCACCAGATATTATCGGGATTAACCACTACTTAACAAGCGATCGCTTCCTGGATGAGCGCCT
>JALYGX010000570.1 GCA_030776905.1 Cyanobacteriota bacterium
GCATCTAACGTCAGTTGGTTGATGCCATTGCGTACTGGCATCACGGTAATAGTGCAAGTACCGCTGAAACTCTGATGTGGAATATCAAGGATTAAATCCAGAAAGATATGCTCAACTTGTCCGGGGCGATCGGGGTTGTAGTGGGGTCTTGCCCCTGGCAATTCAAACGACTTATGACCGTTCTTTTCGGAATCAAAATAAGACTGCGACATTCGTGAACCTGTAAAACTATGCTGTATAAATGGTTAGGTGAAGCGGAGCTATCCCTTGGGAATCGTCCCAAAGCTTGAAAGTCTGATTTCTTTCACCTTAGCGCGTCTTCTATCGGAAGACAGGTCTAAACTAGATAAGTCGCGATCGCCCCTTCAGGTTTGCACTAAAACTTCCGACCGCTTCTAAGTCAGCTTCCCCCGCATAGGGACGCCTACTCAGAGTAATCATAAAATCAGAGAAATCATAGGCACTTTTTCAAGGCTTCAATATCTGCACCTACGATTTTTTCCAAGTTCCTTGTAATTTTTTCAATATCCCAGTTCCACCAAGCAATCTCTAGCAGAGCATCTATTGTTTCATCTGGAAATCGTTGTCGTAATGAAGTAGCTGGGTTTCCTCCTACGACTGTATAAGGTGGCACATCTTTAACAACCACAGATTTTGCAGCAATGATCGCACCATCACCAATTTTTACTCCAGGCATGATGACGGCTTGATATCCAATCCACACATCATTACCAACCACAGTATCCCCCTTGAAAGGTAATTCACCAGGTTGGGGCATGACACGCTCCCAACCATTGCTAAAGACTGGGAATGGATAGGTAGAGAATCCAGATATCTTATGATTCGCGCCATTCATGATGAATTGCACACCTGTGGCTAAAGCACAGAATTTTCCGATGATCAGCTTGTCGCCAATAAACGGATAGTGGTAGAGGACATTGCGCTCAAAATTTTCCGAGTCTTCTGGGTCATCGTAATAGGTGTAGTCTCCAATAATAATATTTGGGTTGGAGACAACGTTTTTGATGAAGCAAACTTGGGGAAATCCCTGCATTGGATGTGGATCTTTCGGATCGGGACCTTGCATAGCAATACCTCAGATGCCCTCTTTTCTAGCAACTTATCTAATTCAACAGGGAATCCACCAAGAAGTCGCAGACTCCGTTGAGCGCTCATTTCTAACGTAGACGGTTCTGCTTCTAGCCAGCGAATCGCTTCCAGGAGTCGTTCGCGACGAGCTGAATCACCCCAATGCTCCTCGAAGTTTTGTAGCAACCAGCCTGGGCCTTTGATCGCAAATACCCCTTCACGAATTTCTCGATGGTGCGGCTTTCAAAGCTTGCCAACTCTCAATTAGGCTTAGTGTGCAGTAAGTAGAATTGCTTAGTCTACGTTACAATATTATTCTGGCAACAAAATTGTCTCAACTACACCGACAACCCCAAACCTACAAAAGCGGAGTTCTCCATGTCCCTCGAAGCTGCTCCAGTCCAACCCGCGATCCTACTTACCATAATTGCTGAAACAGTGTTAAAAGACGCTATTGTCAAGTTGTTTAAAAGCAATAGCGTCAGCGGCTATACCATTAATCAAGTGCAAGGTGAGGGTAGCCACGGTCAACGAATGGGAGACATGGCGGGCTACAACACCAATATTGAAATCAAGACCATTGTGTCAAAAGATGTATCTGATTCTATCCTTCGGTCTATAAAAGACTATAAGGGCAAGCACGCCTTAATCGCCTTCCGACAGAATGTAGAAACGTTGGTTGATTAACCGGGTTCGGATTAGCTTTAACTTTTGACATCCTCCCCGACCTAAAAGGTGCGGGGATTCCCTAGCAGTCGAACAGTTTTAATTGCTCGTACTCTAGATGGGTTGACAGCTCATCGGAAACTGCCTCAAATGAGGTCTTACAATTCCTCCCTGTCCATTTTAAGTCGTGGGTATGCCCTACCCCGACTTGTTCTATATTTTTCGAGGCGTTGTCGTCCCTGTCGTGATGAGTGCCGCAATTCATGCAGACAATTTCTCTCACCTTCAGGTCTAACTTGCCCCAGCGATAACCGCAATCAGAGCAAACTTGCGTCGTTGGTTCCCATCGACTGATGACAACAAACTCACGACCAAATTTGTTTGACTTGGCTTCACACATAGTTCTGAATTCTCGCCATCCGGCTTGACTAATCGCCCTGGATAATTTGCGGTTTTTCAGCAGTCCTGACACGTTTAAATCTTCCAAAGCGATAGCTTGGTTCTCGTTTACCACTTTGGTAGATAGCTTGTGCAGAAAATCTTTACGGATATCTCGTAGCTTGGCTTTAAGTCTTGCTACCCTTAAACGCTTTCGTTCTCGTCGCTTTGAGTCTTTTTGGCGACGAGATAACCGACGCTGTGCCTTCCTGATTTTGCGGTCTAACTTCTTGTAATCCGGACTGGATACTCT
>JALYGX010000571.1 GCA_030776905.1 Cyanobacteriota bacterium
TGGATATCGGGCGAAGGGTTGCCATTGAGCATTTTGCCCAATGTTCCTGACATCATCTCAGGAGCAACAGATGGGGCAAAGGTTGCCTCTGTTTGGCGCAGACGCCCGGAACTCTGGTCAAACAGATATCCTAGGTCTACGCGATCAGGTACAAAATCTTTATAAAGTACCGCACGGGTATTCCAATAACCGTTTGATACCTTTGTGGGATTACCTAACTCCTCTCTGACATAGCTGCGTTGAGTTCCTGGTGGAAATCCAGGAATGCTCCTCGATGCATCGGGATTTTGGTTGTTATTTCTGGCTGCGGTTGAGGGGACGGGACTTGATGGCGGTGGAGTTGAGCGAGTCGATGTCTGGGAGGGTGCTTGAGTTGATCGCGTTGCCGGAGATTCCGCAACGACTGGTGGCGGCGTATTATCTGAGGGTTGCGATCGCGATCGCGTTGACGTTGAGGCTGAAGGTTGCCGGGTTGTCGATTCTGATACAGGAGCAGAATTGGACGGTTGCGATCGCGTTGGGGCAGGAGAGAATGAGGGTTGCTGAGTTGTGGGTTGTTCTGAGATGGGAGCCGAATCGGAGGCGACTTGGCTTGAGGGATCAGGCGATCGCCTTAATCCTAAACCAATGGCGATCGCTCCTAGCAGTAAACCCCCCGCTATTAAAGCCCCGATAATTAACGGTTTGCGGTCACTCCCTGGCTTGGCTATGACAGGATTTGTGCCGACAGGAACCGTGTGCTGAGGGGAAGAATTGGCAACGGGTGGGATTGGACGGTTTCCCTGATGAGGTAAACCACCAGGAGCAACAGCGATGGTTGCCATCTCGGAATCCGCCCTGTTAGAAGATGAAGCGGCAGCGTTAGAAGATTGTAGAGCGTTGAGCATCGCTGTCGCATTGGCAAAGCGATCGCGTGCATTGAACCGAATTGCCTGATCGATAACCCTTGCCAGGTTAGAGCTAATATTCGGAGCATGATGATGCCACGTAAACTCACCTGTTCTAGCATCCGTCTCCAACTCTTGAGGCATTTTCCCTGTCAGCAAGAAAACCGCTGTTAGCCCCAAACTATACAAATCGCTGGCATAAGTTGGTCGTCCTCCAGCTTGCTCGCTCGGCATAAATCCAGGCGTCCCAATTACCATTGATGGAGCCGAGTTACGTGGATCGTTCACCACCGTATTCATCGCTTCTTTAACCGCGCCAAAATCAATCAGCACTGGCAAGCCATCTCGATTTCTGATAATCGCGTTATCGGGTTTGATATCGCGGTGAACCATGTGGCGGCTGTGGACATAATCCAGAACTGGCAACAAACTAACGAGTATCTGTTTCACCTCGTTTTCACTCACCACACCTCGCTTTTCTACCTTTTTCGTCAAGGTGTCGCCTTCGATATACTCTTGTACTAAATAAAATTGCCCAGCTTCTGAAAAATAAGCAAACAGCTTGGGAATTTGGTTGCTCCCTTCTCCCAAGTCCTCTAAAACTGCCGCTTCCCGTTGAAATCGTTCTTGTACGAGCTTGTAAGTCTGGGCATCATTCGTCACGGGCTTGAGCTGCTTAATCACGCACCGTTTAGACGACGGCAGATAAGTATCTTCGGCAAGAAAGGTATTACTAAACCCACCTCCACCGAGTGTTTGGATCACCCGATAGCGATTATTCAATAGTGTCAGTGTCATGAGCGATTGTTCAATAGCTTTTTATACAAATAAATAAAAAAAGGTGTTGATTAACACCCTAACGTTGCCTGGATTTTACTCTAGTCGTGACACTGCCAACTCCCCCAAAGGTCATAATCTTTTACTTTAAGTCAAGCAATCCACTTTCTTTAAGCTTGGGATTAAAGCGAATTTCTGTTTGCACTCCACGAGATTTTAGCTCTTCTAAGATTTGCGCTTCTACTCGCCGCGCCACTTGTTTTAAAAGTTTGATTTGCATCAATTCATCACTTTTTTCATAGCTGAGATGCTCCTCATCAGTCATGCTTGATTTAGCATCAATAGGCTGAGTCCAAAGTGCTTCATCTACTCCATTCCCCGCAGGCTTCACACCATTTTCTTCAATCCAAGCATCCCGAATCATTTCTAATCGAGTCCGATTCGGTCGGTCGATTGTTTCTACTTTTAGCCAGTAACAAAATTTGGGCTGACGTACCAAATGTTGCTTGAGGCTGAGATAGATGTCGCGAGAATAATTTACAACTTGTAGTATTTTATCTAGGTCAAAAATTGCGTAAATACCAATTTTTCCTTGTAAATTCTCAAGTAAATTTCCCGTCTCATCAAGATACGGGATATAGTCTAAGTCTTTTAGAGAGGGGATTTGCGTTTCAGAAGTCATGGTCAATAAGAAAAAATTTTATGAAACTTTCCGATAAATAGCGCAGAGGCGACTGGGATTAAATATTTTAGCTTGAAACATAAAGTTAGGGGGTACGTTAATAATGATGTAATCGTTCGAGTTATGATACTGCTCGAATTCGGCTGGCATTCCTTTCGGCGTTGCCATTGTATAGGGAACTGGCTGAAACAGTAGTTCTGTAAATTCAACCGCTTGGCATTGAATTTGCCCAGCGACTTGATTTAGGAAGCTCTCACTCGTCAATGAAGTAAATAAGTTGTTTCTGGCTTCTGGGTCAAGAACAAAACTACTATCAAAATTACTAATAATTCTTAATCGAGCCATCTTGAGGGCAAAGGCTTACTAATGAACAAGCTGATTATACCTGAGGCATCTACAGGGTAAAAACAGAACGCTAAGATGGTAACAGTTTGTAATGTAATGCAACATCTAATCCTTTCCAGGCGCTGATAGGGTGTGAGTGTTAACTTTATAGTCTGGAAAATTTAGCTTTCCTGCAAAATAAATTCCCTCCCCATTTTGAGAGGAGGGAGGGAATTCTAGAAGTTCAGGAATCCTTGTTTAATCAACTCTCTGCCTGACTTTATCCTTTTCCGCTTTGCAGTCTCGATTGCTATTATCGATACTGATTTGCGCTCTACACTGCTCATAGGTAATTTGAGCAGCACTTTCTTTGGGTAATTGAGCTTGTTTTTCTAAGGCTTTTTTAAAGAATTCTAGAGCTTGCTGCTTATTGCCCTGCCTTACCAAAATTTGCGCTTTTAGGTACAACACCTCTGGGTTATTCGGTGTCGCCGCTAGGGCACGCTCTACAAATTCCATTGCCTTGGAATACTGTTTCATATCGCGATAGCCCACTGCAATACCACGATAAGCCAAGTAAGATGGAGAGCCATACTTTTCTATCTTTTGTATAGCTTGTGCTGGGTCAGAAAATGGTAAATTGACCGCTAGCATCAAATCCATGTAACCAGAAAGCAAGTTTAATTCTGGGTCATTAGGGTCAACTTTTTTCGCATCATCCAGATACTGGATGACTTTCTGTAATTTAATCAGAGCGCCTCCGGTTGAGCCTCCTGGCTTTTTGATGTCATAAGCACCTGCTAAAAAATGACCCACGGCTGTGTAGAGATTACCGCGCAAAGGGTCTTTTGAGGTCAGTTGCTGTGCAGTTTGTAGGGTTTTGGAGGCGTAGCGATTGAGTCCCTCTAAGTCTCCATCCGTGAAAGCTAGAGCTGCCTGCATGGCATGAGCCAAGGGTTCATTAGACTCAGTCGATTCTGCTTGGTTTAGGTAGCGCTTGGCTCCCTTGTAGTCCCCCTCCTTGAAGATAGAGTTAAAAGCGGCTTCGGTATTCTTGCCAATGGGACGAGCATTACTGGTGCGGAAGGGATCGGCGGCAAGAGTGGGTAGCACCCCTATACCAAGTAGCACAACCGCCGCACTAGCAAGGGCTTTCACCGTTCGTTTGGGTGCAGGAAACCAAGTCGTCATTGTATCCTCACAAAAAATGGTGCTTGATTAAAGTTTGACGTAGCTATTGATTTGAGGTTCCGGTTAGGTAATAGTTTGGAGAATCAAGGTCAAGTTTGTCAAAATTGAGAGGAACCAACTAATCACCTTCTAACTCCCGAAACGCCCTCTTCTCGTACCAATCTTAATGCTATATATCAAAGACCTGACTTATCACCCGCCTGCTACTCCGCTCGCCATCTTAAAATCTCTGAACTTGGAACTGGCACCGCAACAGCTAGGACTAGTAATCGGACCAAGTGGTTCTGGCAAAAGTACTTTCTTAGAAATTTTGTCAGGGTTGGCAGAGCAAACATCAGGTAGCCTCTTCTGGCGAGATCAGGAACTTACTCCAGATCACCTGCAACAACTAGGAGGGTTGGTATTTCAGTTTCCAGAGCGCCATTTCTGTGGCAGCACGATTCTAGAGGAATTACGGTTGGGTCATCCAGAATTGGGATCGCAGAAGGTTTATGAAGCTTTGGCGGAAGTCGGACTGGCGGATTTACCCCTGCATGCTGCACCTCATGCCTTGAGTGGGGGTCAGCAACGACGGCTTGCTCTAGCCGTGCAGCTCATTCGGCAACCGAATATGCTGATGCTGGATGAACCAACGGCTGGCTTGGATTGGTCAATGAAGCGTCAGCTAGTTAATTTACTCGCTAAACTGAAAACTCACTGGACGCTGCTTGTCGTCACTCACGATGCGGGTGACTTGCTGGCAATTGCTGACCGTTGCTGGACTCTCAACCACGGGGTGATGCAAGCGGTTGACCCAGCGACGCTGGCAACCAAAGAAGTTGTGCCACAACCAGCAATTTAAAGCGATCGCGTGTTAGTTGTTGGTTGTTAGTAGAGAAAATACTAAAAACTAGCAACTAACACGCCGACAAATGACTGAGATTGAAACTTTGATGCTGCCAGAAATGTCAGATCTGTGGCAGCAAACATTAAACTGGCAGCCAACGGTCGAACAGCAGCAGTTGTTCCAGCAGCTTTATGAAGGAATTCTGGAAGGCAACCGCCAGCTAAATTTAACCCGCATTACCGAACCTGTGGATTTTTGGGAAAAACACTTGTGGGATTCGTTGCGGGGAGTTTGGAGTCCAACGCTGAATGTTGGTGAGGTGGAGTCAAAAGGCACTAGTGAAATTTCCCCTACCTCGCTCAAAGCAATTGATATTGGAACGGGTGCGGGATTTCCAGGGTTACCCATCGCGATCGCATTTCCCCATTACTCGGTTACCTTACTCGATTCCACTCGCAAGAAAATCACCTTTCTCGAAACGCTGCTGGCTAAACTTGGCATTAATAATGCTACAGCGTTGACAGGTAGAGGAGAAGCGATCGCTCTAGAAGCACAGCACCGACACGCTTACGATATTGCCCTGCTTAGAGCCGTCGCACCTGCACCCGTTTGCGTTCGCTATGCCTTCCCCCTACTGAAAACAGGCGGTTTAGCTATCCTCTATCGGGGTCATTGGACAGATGATGAAACAGAAGCCTTAACGTTAGTTATTGAAGAGTTAGGCGGAGCGATCGAATCAATTGAAAGCTTTACAACGCCAATCAGCAATAGTGTCCGTCACTGTCTGTACTTGCGCTCTTACTCACCCCCCAAGGAATTACCAATTATAAAAAAAGACCGAAAAAGAAAATAGGTTTCTTTGTTTTCCTTCAGGTGGGTAAATTTGTGCTTTCTTTTATCTATGCATGAATAAAATTTCTTTCTTCTTTTCCCATCTTGTATGGAATGGGACAATTACAACCACAGACTGACTCGCTGTTTGGTGATGTCTCCCTTTAGATCGGTGTAAGCATTTCGTGTGGTTGTTAAATTGGCAACAAGATAACAATCTGTACTAGATGGGCGTTAAGCCATTGCGGTACAAGGGAGACGACCATGAGTGATAATAACAAGCCTTTTGATATTAATAAGCCTGACGAGCATGTTGATCCCATGCCGGAGCAACTTGCCAAGCATGAAGAAAGCGGTGACATCGTGCAAGACCAACCCATCGGTCACCCAGTCGCTACAGCGATTGGGGCTGCTGGCGGTGGTGTAGCTGGTGCAGCAATTGGTCGATTAGTCGGTGGTCGCGCTGGCGCGGCGATTGGTGCTGTAGCGGGTGCCGTAGCAGGCGGCCTAACGGGTAATGCAGCGGCTGAAAGTATTGAGCATACTGTAGACGATGTAGTAGAGGCAGTAAAAGAAGTCGTTGACGATGTCAAGCCTTCTGTAATTGGGGCAGTAGATGCGGTCAAAGATACGGTTGAGGAAGCCAAGCCCTCTCTAATCGGGACAGTAGACGCTGTTAAGGATACGGTTAACGAAGCCAAGCCCTCTGTCAAAGGTGTTGTAGATTCTGTCAAAGATACAATCGACGAAGCCAAACCTTCGGTGAGAGAGGCTGTAGATTCCCTTAAGGATACAATTGACGAAGCTCGCCCTTCTGTAGTCGGTACAGTCAATGCCGTCAAAAATACGGCTGAAGACATCAGACCCTCGATAAAGGGTGTCGCACAAGAAGTTAGAAATGCGGCAACGGAGGTGAAGCCTTCTGTTGTAGATGCGGTTAAGAGTGCTTCTCAAGAGGCTAAGTCTTCTGCACAAGCTGTAAGTAATTCAGTCAAAGATACCGCTCAAGAGGTGAAGCCCTCTGTTGTAGACGCGGTTAAGAGTGCTTCTCAAGAGGCTAAATCTTCTGCAAAAACTGTAAGTAATTCAGTCAAAGATACCGCTCAAGAGGTGAAGCCCTCTGTTGTAGATGCGGTTAAGAGTGCCTCTCAAGAGGCTAAGTCTTCTGCAAAAACTGTAAGTGATTCAGTCAAAGATACCGCTCAAGAGGTGAAGCCCTC
>JALYGX010000572.1 GCA_030776905.1 Cyanobacteriota bacterium
GTTGCCTTCAGTCCCGATGGTCACAGCATAGCCAGTGCCAGCCAAGATGAGACGATAAAACTTTGGGATGCAAAGACAGGTGATTGCCTAAAAACGCTACTAGTCCCCAAACCCTATGAGGGAATGAACATTACAGGCGTTACGGGTTTAATGGATGCCCAGAAAGCCACGCTGAAAGCACTGGGGGCAGTAGAGTTGGAAGTAGAAAGTTACCCAACTTGAGAGACATTGAAGCAAGTGAAGCGAGAAGGTCGTAACTTATGAGAAGCGCTTGTTTTCAAAGAGTAAGGCTTCATTTTACCTGTTCATGTACTGACGTAAGTGTCCTCTATTTACCTGCAACTGCTGTATATAGAGCGCCAAGGCAAACATCTGTACCTTCTAAGTGTTAGCCTAGAGAAAGGTTGTGTTTCAAGCATACTACGTGTGATTTCATGAACAGAGTCGTCGTGGGCCTCTCCGGTGGAGTAGACAGTTCCGTCGCCGCCGCCACCCTCCACCATCAAGGATACGAAGTCGTCGGTCTAACCCTTTGGTTAATGAAAGGGAAGGGTCAGTGCTGCTCTGAGGGGATGGTCGATGCGGCTTTTATTTGTGAACAACTGGGTATTCCCCACCATATTGTTGATAGCCGGGAGGTCTTCCAGGCAAACATTATTGATTACCTGGTTTCGGGTTATCAAGCTGGAATTACGCCTTTGCCTTGCTCTCAGTGCAACAAGACAGTAAAGTTCGGTCCGATGCTCAACTATGCCCGCGAACAGTTGGGCATTGACAAGATTGCGACGGGTCACTATGCACGGATTACTTATGATGCCGTAAGCTCTCGCTATCAATTATGTAGGGCAGTGGATCTGACAAAAGACCAGTCTTACTTTTTGTATGACTTGACTCAAGACTTGCTAGCCGCATCAGTATTTCCGTTGGGAGAACTTGCAAAAACGGAAACTCGACGCCTTGCCGCCGAGTACCAGCTAAAGACGGCTGATAAGCCAGAAAGTCAGGACTTATGCTTAGTTGAGTCCCACGGTTCGATGCGAACCTTTCTGGACAAATACATTTCCCAAACGACAGGTGACATCGTTGACTCCGAGGGGAAGGTGTTAGGTCAACATCAGGGCATTCACCATTACACAATCGGGCAGCGTAAAGGGT
Organism: Cyanobacteriota bacterium; assembly: GCA_030776905.1. GTDB lineage: Bacteria > Cyanobacteriota > Cyanobacteriia > Cyanobacteriales > Coleofasciculaceae > CADCTM01. Next base: position 1,156 of record JALYGX010000572.1, read on the forward strand.
TAGGAATTGCTGCCGCCGAACCCCTGTACGTAATCGGGCTGGATGTCGGACGAAATCGGGTCGTTGTCGGTACGCGCGACAGTGCCTCAGACAGCAAGTGCCGTGTAGACCGGGTCAACTGGGTTTCTATTGCTGAACCAACTGCCCCCATCCGAGCCTCGGTGCAAGTCCGCTATCGCTCTAAAGCTGTACCCGCGACTGTTATTCCTCTAGAAGGCTCCCGCGTTGAGTTGATTTTTGATGAACCGCAGTTTAGTATTACCCCCGGTCAAGCCGCTGTTTGGTACGACGGGGATATTCTCCTGGGGGGCGGCATCATTTCAGCCAAAACGGAGTAATGCCAAAGCGTTTTGTAGAGTGGGTTAGGCTGTCGCTAACCCACCGAGCCTTTTTCTGATCAGTATGAACCCAATGACATCAATTCGTTGAAATCCTGACATTGAGAGAATATTTTCCTATCAAAGTGGCTTAAAGCCTGATTAGATAAACTTTTGGAGTTCTTGCCAACCTATCAGTTAATCCCTAAAAGCTGTTAATTTAATACATGGTTTGTGTGAATTGCAGCTAACGCGAAGAGGATTACCTTGACTCTCCATCCAGACGGAATCGCCCCCCACGGTGGCCAACTGATCAATCGCATCGCTACCCCTGCTGAACGACAGGAATTTCTCGATCAAGCAGACTACCTACCCCGCGTGCAACTCGATGAGCGGTTATTATCGGATCTAGAAATGATTGCGATCGGTGCCCTCAGTCCGCTTACTGGCTTCATGGAGAAAGCGGATTACGAACGGGTCGTCACAGAGATGCGCTTGACAAATGGGCTGCCTTGGTCTATACCCATTACCCTCTCAGTGCCACCAGACGGAGCAGAACTCCTCAAGGAAGGCGAGTGGGTGCGTCTAGACGATCCGCAAGGTCGCTTTGTCGGTGTCTTAGAGCTGACGGCTAAATACCGCTACAACAGAGCTCACGAAGCGTGTCAAGTCTACGGTACCGATGACTTAAAACACCCAGGCGTCCAGGTTTTATATAACAAAGGTGCGATCAAACTCGCAGGTCCAGTTTGGCTGTTGCGACGCAACCCTCACCCTCTGTTTCCGCAATACCAAATTGACCCCGTTCAGTCTCGCACTCTCTTTAAAGAAAAGGGCTGGAAAACTATTGTAGGCTTCCAGACTCGTAACCCGATTCATAGAGCGCATGAGTATATCCAGAAGTGTGCTTTAGAAGTTGTGGATGGTTTATTCCTCCATCCCTTAGTCGGCGCGACTAAAGACGATGACATTGCCGCTGACGTGCGGATGCGCTGCTACGAGATTATGGTGGACAAATACTTTCCCCAAGACCGAGTGATTTTGGGAATTAATCCAGCTTCCATGCGCTATGCGGGTCCGAGAGAAGCTATTTTCCACGCCCTAATCCGCAAAAACTACGGCTGTACTCACTTTATCGTGGGACGCGACCATGCAGGGGTTGGTAACTATTACGGAACCTACGATGCGCAGAAGATTTTTGAGGAATTTGAGCCATCTGAACTGGGTATTGTGCCGATGAAGTTTGAACACGCCTTCTACTGCAAGCGCACCCAGCAGATGGCAACGACGAAGACTAGTCCTAGCACTCCAGAGGAACGCATTCATCTATCGGGGACAAAAGTGCGGGAAATGTTGCGCAGGGGCGAGTTGCCACCTGGGGAGTTCTCTCGACCTGAGGTAGCGGCGGAATTGGCAAGAGCGATGAATATTGCAACCTATGAGATTTGATACGTTGTTAGTTATTGGTTGTTGGTTATGGGGAAGATAAAAAACAACAAACAACAATCCTAAATCGGACTTCCTGGTAGGCTATAGCTGATGGCTGATAGCTGATAGGTGATATGGGACTCAATCGGCGGACTTTTTTGCAACGGGCTGGGTTAGCTCTGGCGTCACTGGGAGTCAGTGAAACCGTACTATCACTGCTGGGTGATAAAAGCTTGGCAGTGCCTTTGTTGGATCGCTATTTCCAGGCGCTGGCACAACCGGGTGGACGGAAGTTAGCGCTACTTGTGGGAATTAACCAGTATCCTCGCAGTACAGCCTTAAGTGGTTGTGTTACGGATGTCGAACTGCAACGAGAACTGTTGATGCATCGATTTGGCTTCAATGCCAGCGATATTTTAACTCTGACCGACAGCCAAGCGACTAGGGAGAATATCGAAACGGCTTTTATCGAGCATCTGACCGAGCAAGCGAAGGCGGGTGATGTTGTCGTCTTCCACTTCAGTGGCTATGGCAGCCAGGTCAAGATTAGTGACGAGTCTCAAGTTGATCACCCTATACGCTTGTCCAACAGCTTGCTGCCAGTAGATAGCCTCTTGCCAACCAAGGGGACGGCGACAGCCAACGATTTGCTAGAAGAAACACTAGTTTTACTGTTGCGATCGCTAGCTACAGACCACGTTACCACCGTACTCGATACCAGCTACACGGGTGCAGGTAACGTCCTCCAAGGTAACCTGCGCGTGCGGTCTTCCCCCAAGGCACCAGCAGAAAGTCCCAGTCTAGGTGAGCTAGCGTTTCAAGAACAAATTCTGCTTCGCCTCAAATCCTCTTTAGAACAGCAGAAGCAGCAGAACAGCCTCAATCAAATGCCAGGTATTGTGCTCACTGCCGCAGGTCCCACTCAACCAGCGACAGAGGCTCTATGGAATGGCTTCAGTGCTGGCTTGTTTACCTACGCTCTCACTCAGTATCTGTGGCAGGCTTCCCCAGCAACAACGGTTCAGATCAGCCTCAGCCGTGCGGCAGGAATGGTGAAGCAACTGGCAGGTAAAGAGCAACAGCCTCGGTTAATTGCCCAAAAAAGTCTCAGTCAGCCATTGCTCGCCTATTACTTACCCCCCGACCCCAGTATTGGGGCAGATGGCGTCGTCACAGCAGTAGAAGACAGCGGCAGAACAGTACAACTATGGTTGGCAGGACTACCCGCAACGGTTTTAGAGTATTACGGCACGAATTCTCTTCTAAGTATTTCCCCCGATCAGACTGCCTCTGAGCCGCTGCCATCCGGGCTAGGAGAAAAGGAACTGGAGAGTGGACAAGAGGTAACTGAACAAAACGCTTCCCCATCCCCGATTGCCAATCCCCCGCAACTGCAAATGCGCTCAAAAGAGGGTCTAACCGCAAGGGCGCGAATTGCTGGCATCACTGTTACTGATAATTATCCCCTGCAAGTTGGGCAACTGGTTCAAGAAGCCGTGCGGGTATTGCCCCGCAATGTCGGTCTTACCGTTGCTCTGGATGTTGGCTTGCAACGAATTGAGCGAGTGGATGCCACGAGTGCTTTTGCCAATATTTCTGCTGTATCTTCGGTGGTGGTAGCAGGGGAACAACCTGCTGATTATCTATTTGGGAAAGTGCGAGAGACTCAACCGACTGCACCAGCGCCTGCTGATTCACTGGTTGATGCTGCTGCGGTTCTCCAGCCAGAGGCTAGCGAGGCGGTGACTAGGATAGGAGGCTATGGACTGTTTTATCTGGCTAGTGAGCCGATTCGCCATACGGTTGGAGAAGCTGGGGAGGCGGTGAAGTCGGCTGTTAACCGACTTACCCCAAAACTAAGAACGTTGTTGGCAGCAAAGTTGCTGCGTCTAACAGCTAATGAGGGGTCTTCCCGTTTGGGTATCCGGGTGTCGTTAGAGATGGTCGCCCCTGAAGCTACGGTAGTAATGGAACGAGAAACGTTACGGGCATCGGCTTTCTCGCAGGTATTAACGGATAAAAAGCCTAAGCGTGACTTGAAGCCTCGTGTGGGAGAGGAAAGCGTCCCGACTTTACCCATTGGGAGCCGCATCCAGTATCGTCTGGAGAACTATAGCGATCGCCCTATTTATTTTATGCTGCTGGGTTTTGATACCAACGGGAATGCGATCGC
>JALYGX010000573.1 GCA_030776905.1 Cyanobacteriota bacterium
TGTCAGCAATCGCTCAGAAACGATCCAACCTTATATTGTACGATTTTGCAGGGAGCGAATGGCAAGTTACAAGGAAAGACTAGGAAGTAGGGGTTAGCCCTACTTCATCAAACTGCAAAAAAGTGAGTTCACCTGCCGATGGATTTAAAGTCTCTAATTCGCGATATCCCAGACTTTCCCAAGCCGGGAATTTTATTTCGGGATATCACTACGCTGCTCTCCAACCCAGATGGACTGCGCTATACGATTGATACGCTTACCCAAAAGTGTAAAGAGGCAGGAGTCTCTGCTGATTACGTGGTGGGAATGGAGTCCCGTGGGTTTATTTTTGGGCCACCTCTAGCTTACCAACTCGGAATTGGATTTATCCCAGTCCGCAAACCGGGCAAACTTCCAGCCGCAGTACATACGGTTGAGTACGAACTGGAGTACGGCATGGATCGGCTGGAGGTTCATCAAGATGCTTTTCATGTTGGTAGTCGTATTTTGATTGTGGACGATCTAATTGCCACGGGTGGAACCGCAGGTGCAACGGCAAAATTATTACAGAAGATTGGCTGCGAACTTGTGGGCTTTGCATTTATCATCGAGCTAAAGGATTTGGGCGGGCGTCAAAAACTGCCTGATGCGCCAGTGATAACGTTGATTCAGTATTAGCCATTGGTCATTGGTCATTGGTCATTCTGAACAAGGGACAAAGGACAAAGGACAAATGACTTCTTCTACCAGTGATTCTTCAGGTCGCAATGGCTTAGATAGCGCTTGGAATCGCCTAAAACAGCTAGTCACGAGTGAAACGTTTCTCTACGTGGTGAAGCGTTTGTTGCAGGCGCTTTTAACGTTGCTTTTGGCGTCTGCTTTGAGCTTTGCGATTATTCAGTTGGCACCGGGGAATTACCTGGACACCCTCAGGCAGAACCCTAAGATTTCACCGGAACGAATTGAGGAACTCCGACGGCAATTTGGTTTAGATCAGCCAGGAATTGTGCAGTATTGGCGCTGGTTGGTGCGAGTGGTTACTCAAGGTGACTTTGGTACGAGTTTTGTTTATCAGCGCTCTGTGGCGTCATTGTTGTGGGAGCGGATACCCGCAACGTTGCTACTTGCGATCGCCTCTATTGTGATAACCTGGGCGATCGCAATTCCTCTGGGGATTGTTGCCGCCGTCAACCAGAACCGCACGTCTGACCGAATCCTCCAAGTCCTAAGCTACGCGGGTCAAGGCTTCCCTAGCTTTATCACGGCTCTACTACTGCTAATTTTTGCGCAAAACACCTCCCCTATATTTCCTGTGGGGGGGATGACTAGTATCAATCACGCGGATTTCTCACCCCTCGGCAAAGCTTTGGATATTGGCTGGCATATGATTTTGCCAACCATTGCTCTATCGATTACTAGCTTTGCCGGTTTACAGCGAATTACCAGAGGGGAATTACTTGATGTTTTGCGCCAAGATTATATCCAGACAGCTCGTGCTAAAGGACTTCCAGAAAACCGAGTGATCTACGTCCACGCCCTCCGTAATGCCGTCAACCCTCTAGTAACACTGCTAGGATTTGAGTTTGCCAGCTTGTTAAGCGGTGCATTTATTGCTGAATTTTTCTTCAATTGGCCCGGATTAGGGCGTCTGATTTTGCAAGCGGTAACTGCCCAAGACCTGTATTTAGTGATGGCAAGCTTAATGATGGGGGCGCTCATGCTCATTGTCGGCAACTTGTTAGCCGATTTGCTGCTCAAAGTTGTCGATCCGCGAATTCGCCTGGAAAATCTGAAATAGTTCTTTGCGCTCCATGTTCTCCCAAATCTATTACCTGATTCTTTCTAGAGCTGACGGGCGCTATCTTGTCGCCCAACCCTATACGGGTGATGATTCCGCTGGGGCAAGTTATTTGTTGATGTTTCGCGAACACTTTGATGCCCTCAGCTACCTCAATGCTCACGGGGCTGATGTCGCCGATCGCTTTGCTGTGGAGTCGGTATCCGGAACCCAGTTAAAAGGTTTACTCAAACGCTGGGGCTTTACTGGTGTTGGCATTGTTCAAGACCCATTAGTTCCCCAAATTGAGTTTCTAGAACACGGTTGAGCTAGCTCCCTCGGCACGAAAAAACTTATAGCCGTTTTCAACTTGGTGCAAAACAGTTTGCTGAAATCTGCTGAGTTTAAGTTTTTTGAAGTGCTAAATACAGATCTGCCTAGGTGTAGATTTGCTAAGATAGAGGATTTTAGTAAATTAACGAATGTAGATTGATATCTGGCTTGCTCAGGACAAGTCTACTATCCAAATTGTACAAAAATACCAAAAATAGGAGAAGCTTCGTATGAAATCTATCCAGTTTAACCTTTCTGCTCTATTTCGCTCAATGCGTCTCTTTGTAGCTGGCTGTGTTTGCGCTTTGATGTTGTTTTCCAATGCCTTGCCTGCTTACAGTCTGCCTAATCCCTTTGCAGGTGGCGATAAATCCGCTAAGACTGAAGCACCTAGTGACCCTACAAAAGGTGAAGATAAGCTTCTAGGTATTGAAGCAGGAGGGCAAAAGACCGTTAACAGATCTCAAGATTTGCTTTCTGGCGAAGAAGTCACGCGGAAATCCAATGAGGGTATCAATGAAGTTCAGGGTGCCGCTGACATTGATAAGATGAAACGCCCTTCAAATTCCCAAGGTGAAACAATTGAAGGGATATTACAAGAAAAGTTAGAAGAGGCTACAGGTCAAAAGTAAAGACCTTGAAGTTACCAACAACTCAAGTAGTCAATCTTTAAATAGCAAAGATATAGAAAAGGCTCAAGCGCTACGGCTTGAGCCTCTTTAATAATTCATTATTGACGATGAAGAAACTTGCAGCTTAGTGAGCCTTATTCATCAGTCAGCAAATCTTACATGACCTAAAGACGTTTAGCGAAGTCCTTAGTAACGGCGAGAGAAGTTCTTGTTTCCGCCCCGGTTACCGCCACCAGCAGAACCACCTCGGTCTTCGCGGGGTTTAGCCTTGTTAACTTTCAAGTCACGACCCATCCACTCAGCACCATCAAGGGCTTCAATAGCAGCGGCTTCTTCGGCTTCGCTGCCCATTTCTACAAAACCAAAGCCGCGCATACGACCTGTCTCGCGGTCAGTAGGTAGCTGAACCCGCTTGACAGAACCATATTCTGCAAAAACAGCATTCAAGTCTTCCTGTGTAACGTCGTAAGATAAGTTGCCTACATAAATAGACATGGATTCTCTCCAAAATCAGAGGTGTGTAGAGACTTATATTTCGGAGAGAAGCCCGTAAAGACTAGAACCAAAAAGCCTGTCAATGAAAGCAAAACCTGCAACCGAATTAATTCTCCTCCTCAAGATAACGCATGGCAACGAAATATCAAGGGGATATTCGGGAAAAATTTTACAAAAAGCAACGTTTGGTAAATGAAGGAGCAAAACATGCTGTTCTATGGGAAAGGTGCTGGATGGGCTACTTTTTGAGAGGCAACCCCTGATTGTTGAACAATACAGACCAGGGTTGGCAGAACAGAGAACCTATATCCCCATAAACCTGAGTTCCTGCTAGTCCTAGAGAGCATAGGATACCGCCAACAAGAATTGGTCTTTTAAATTTGGCAACTTTGGTAAAAACCTTTTTGACACCAGATGTTGAGGAACGCTGGTGACGCATCCAAGCTTCTAGCCGCAGACTAACTAAGGAGTCACTAAACTCAGGCTTCCGTACAGGTAACTGAGGCGGTTGCCAGGTATGGTCAATGGCGGCTAGGCGCTGCAAGATAATTTGGGCATTGTGTGGTCGATTTCCAGGCAAGGGAGCCATCAAATCATCAATTAAATCCGTTACTGCTCTAGAAACTTGGGGTGCGCGGTGTTGCCAGAGTAATTGTCCGTTGCGTGGATCTTCCGGAAAGTCGCTAGGAGATTTGCCAGTGAGCAAAGCAACGAAGGTACGTCCTAGGGCAAAGAAATCGGATTGGGGTACAGCTTTACCGTTAGCTTGCTCAAATGGGGTGTAGCCTGGAGACGTAATTTCAATAACATCAGGCCCACCACTGACTTTTACAAGGTAAGTATGCGTCACTTTCCTAGCACTGCCAAAATTAATCAACACTAGCTGCCCCTTGCGGGTGAGCATGATGTTAGAAGGTTTGATGTCTCGGTGGAAATAGAGTTGCTGGTGAAGTTGATGCAACGTTTCTACCAGTTGTTTGAGCCAATTTAGGGCTTGGGCTTGAGAGAGAGGTTGATTGTGCTGCTGATGCTGCCATTCCTCTAAGTTAATACCCTCAATTTTTTCCATCACCAGGCAGTGTATGGGTTGGTGTCTCCCGTTTGGTAAGAAAGTAAAGTAGCCATCGGGATGGACGCAGGGAAGACCGGGATGAAGTAATTGGCTTAATACCCGTGCTTCTTGCTGAAAGAGTGTCACGGCTTTAGAGTCGTCGAGCAGGAGAACCTTTAAAACTTTCGGTGTCCCGCGTTCGCGTAGCGCGTGTTCTGTACAATCATCGACCTCATACGTTTTACTAAAACCCCCTTCGCCTAGTAGCCGCTTCACCCAGTAGCGCTCTTGCAGCAACAACTGGGAGCCACAGTGACAGCAGGTAAAATTATGAGCATTTAATGGGTCGGCTGGTTTCGGGCATTTAGGATTAATGCAGTAGCTCATAGGACGGCTGCTGAACCTTCGTACTTCCTTCTAGAAATTGCGATCGCTTCTACGGTTTGCCGCTTGAGATCTCGCACTCTTGTAAGCATAACTTTAGATATAGAACGGCGATCGCAG
>JALYGX010000574.1 GCA_030776905.1 Cyanobacteriota bacterium
GCTGCACCCGCACCATCCCAAGCGACTAATTCTAGCAAGAGTAGTTCTCACTTGCCTTGGTGGTTGGTCATTTCTGCTGGGGGAGGGGTCGGCGCGATCGCAGTCGGTTCCTTCTGGTTAGGTCGTCGTACCAAACCCCAGGTTACATCGGCGTCCAACGCACTTGTTTACAATACCAACAACGGTTCTACATCTCCCAACCCCTTAATTCAATTGCCAGAATCTGGGGCATCTTGTGAATTACCCGTCCTAGCGGAAAACACTCATCGTCACTCTGACAACAACCACCATCACTAATCGCTCACTTCTTGCTGCTGCAACCAAGCCACTAAATCAGCCACTTTGGAAAAATCCAAAAGCGCCACTCCCAACGTCTCCAACTGCTCAATGGATAACCCCCGAATCTGCTCGATTAGTGATGAGTCAACCTCACCCAGCCGTCGTGTTAGCTGGCGTGAAATCAAATTCACCTCTCCTTCTTGCCTGCCTTCCTGCCTTCCTTGTTGTAATCCCTGTTGCAATATATCTTGATATATAACAGACTCGCGCATAATTTCCTCCCGAAAAAACTGGCGAATTAAATCTTTTTCAAACCGCAATCCAGCAAGAATTTCAGCACAACCCGCAATATTTTGTTGCTGCTCCCTATCGGAAATTCTATCGACTTGTTCGACTACCTGTGCCAGCAACCCTTGAGGGGAGTCGGTTTGCGTCAAAGTAGCTAGGGGCAATAGTCCTGGGTTGGCGAGAAATGGTGCAGAGTTTTGCTCCCACAAACGGATAACTCGATAGTGGTGGGATGTAGTCCGATCGCGATAGTCTTCAGTAAAGACTATCTCATCGTTAGTGGCTTGCAAAAAGATTACCACCTGTTCTACCTCACACCGATATTGTCGCTTTAATCTCACGGAATAATCGAGCATCCGGAAGGGAATGGACGGATTAGATGCAGGTAAAGTTTAAAATTCTATGTGTAAGATTTGGTTAGCGGTTTGTAGAAAAGTAACGGCGTCAGCTCGAATCGGTTCCAGAGTCAGTTCTGTTTTAAGTACCTGAATGTCTTGTGATTGAACCGAAAGTAACCAACTCACAAATTCTGCTGGATATTGTTCAGCTAAATATTTACAAGCGTTGTCGTAACTCAACCCTAATATTTCCTCTCACTCCTCCACCATCCGCACTTTACTTGAATCTTTCCCCTTCGCCAACTCATTGCTATTTAAGGTAGAACAGTAACAGTAACAGTGACGATCGCACTCTTCAATTTCAGCCTTGAGTCTTTCAGGGATATAGGTAGACACAAGAAATTAGGGCAGGGGTACATGGTGTCCGCGCCAGCTTTCGTAATGCTGCTGCCTGTGCCTTCCGCAGCATGAAGCAGTCAGCCTCGGTTCGCAGTGCTGTTAGGGTGTGGAGACTGTGCGATCGCTCCCGTAATTGGTAACACTGGTAATATTGCACGGGTAAAGTTGCAATGGCAAAGAAATCCAATCAACCAAGAGAATACGATGCCGTTCTTGGTGGTCAAGTCCCACTCCCTGTAGATAGTGCGATTTTGGGAGACATCGAAGGTGTTAAGAGGCGCTTGGCGAGTGCAGTTGAAGAGCAACAGATTACTGCACTTAATGAGGCGCTCAAGTATGGGGAAGCTGGTTTGGACTTAGTGATTTTGGCTTTGCAAGATAAATCATTGCGAGTAGAGGGGGCTGCATATCGGTTACTGCGGAAAAGGGGAGAGCCGAGAGTGAAACAAGCCTTACGAGAGTACAAGCCTTGGCGACTGTTTAAATGCCTACATACTTTTGGTGGACATTCAAGCCTAGTTGATGCCTTCGTCATCAGCTCAGATGGGCAGACTCTTGTCAGTGATAGTAGCGACGGCATCATCAAAGTCTGGAATCTCCAGACTGGGGAACTGCGAAATACTCTAATCGGGTATTCAGGCTCAGTTAAATCCGTTGTCATCAGCTCGGATGGGCAAACCCTTGTCAGTGCCAGTAACGTTGGTACCGTCAAAGTCTGGAATCTCTACACTGGGGAACTGAGAAGCACCCTACAATACAACAGTATTCAGATGTATGGCTATTCAGACAGGAGTTCTATCTTCGTCATCAGCCCAGATGGTAATACTTTGGTCAACGGCACTAGAGACGGTACTATCAACGTCTGGGATCTGCGTACTAAGAAACTGAGAGGTATCCTACAAACGGATTTGGGTGAGGTTAAATCCGTAGCTATCAGCCCGGATGGGCAGACTCTTGTCAGTAGCAGTAACAACGGTATCATCACAGTCTGGAACCTGCACACCGGGCAACTGAGAAGCACCCTACAAGGGGATTCTTACGGTTGGGGTCAATCCCTGACTATCAGCCCGGATGGGCAGACTCTTGTTAGTGGCAAGAGAAGCAGCACCATCAAAGTCTGGAATCTGCATACTGGGGAACTGAGAAGCACCATGCTGGAGTGTTATTACCTCCTCGAATCCCTTACGATCTGCCCAGATGGACAGACAATCGTCAGTGGCAGTAATCGGGAGATTAAAGTGTGGGGAGTGCGATAACTGTTGATACAACTCCAGGCATTACCTCGCACTCGAAGAACGGGGAATTAGCTCTTTGTGATGCCCTCACTGCCAAGCCGAAAGGTTCGACTCTCGACACCATAGAAACTGCGATCGCTCCCCTACAGACACACCTAACTATCAACTCCCTCTAACGCCACTCGCCAAAATTCCCAGAATTTTATTCACATCTGTTAGGTAATACTCAACCAAATCAATCTCAACTACTTTCCTTTCTAGCTTTAAAAATTTCCAGTTCGTTCCCGAAGTGACAGTCCCATAGACTGTCGGAATCTCATTTCCCTCACGTTCATTAAATAGCTGAGCCGCTACCATTTCCGCTACACATTGCCCTAGTCCAGCCATAATATCTTCCTTTTTGGCTTCTACCAGCATCATCACGGGCGCACTGACAAATAGCCGCTCTGAGCCGGTACTAATAATGAAATCACAAAAGCCAGTTAAGCTTTGTGAAGCATCTACATTAAAATCAATTCCAGAAAAGAGACTAAACTGGGACTGTAACTGTTTCCTGACCTCGATTAAAATAGGAGCAATAATCATTTCAGACCGAGCTTTTTCACTATTGCTAGCGAGAGCTAATGGGACATTGTAGCGGAGAGTTTCTGCTAAATATTCACTGCATTCTAACTCAGGCGCGGCTGCAAAAATATCAGTGTCTTCAGAAGTCGTTAAATCAAACTGTTTCTTAACTCTGGCTAAGGTGAATTCACTGTATGGCATTTTAGTAACAGTAAATGGGTGAAGTATCGAGTCTGGACACTCTCAGTTAAAAGATTAATTTGTTAAAGGAGCGATCACATCCTATCTCTAGACTCTCTAAAAAGGCGATCGCTAGGCTTTTTATCATTTGTGAGAAAGAGTTAGGGAGGCTAAATACGGAGAACCAGCTTCTCCTTAACCCGCTCTCGAAACCCTACAATCCCGCCTTCATCTCCAAAATACTCCTCAAGAGCAGTAACATTCTCAAGATTGATAGCTTTGCCGTGTCTGAATCGGAAGTCAAACCCAAACACGTCATTTTGATGAGGAGCTTTTTCTTCCCACAGCTTCGGTGCCATCCACATCACTTGTACGCGACGCTGGAAGGGAAAGTCTGGGAAATGCCTATCTTCATACACAATATCGTCTAAAACTTTAACGAGATGCGTTACCCGTGTCCTCTGGCACAAGAGGATAAGGTCACCCGGATTCGGCTTCTTTGCGTTCTCCTTTGCCTTGATGTTCCAATGCAGGTGAAACTCCGGTACGAGGTAAGGATAGGACACATCTTCATGTGTATAGACCCAATCACCCTCTGTTGCATTTACATTCTTAATCCACTTTAATTCGTTCAAATCCATAATTGTTTCGCTCTATCTGGCGTTGCTCAAGTTGTGGAGTTTAATTTCCCCCAATATATGCGGTTCGCCACTTCACCTGCCCCATCTTTTCAATTCAATCAAACTGGATATCTACTGTGTCAGCGCTAGCAGGACGCTAGCCGATCGCATTTCATCCTGATTTCATTTGGCTATGTCAATTATGTAAAAGGGAGAGTTCTCAGGACTGACACCTAATACTTGACAGATGTTCAGCACCATTCTCAGATGGGTAATCGATCGCAGATGGCTAGTCGTTATCGCTACCGTCATCGTTACCCTGTGGACGATTTACGTCATTCCCCAAATGCAGCTAGATGTCTTCCCGCCGTTTGCACCTCCCCAAGTCGAAATTCAGACGGAAGCACCTGGACTCGCACCCGAAGAAATCGAATCTCTGGTGACGTTACCCATTGAGAGTGCGATTAATGGAACGCCTGGGGTAACAGCAGTACGCTCCTCCTCGGCTGTAGGGCTTTCCGTTGTCAAAGTCATCTTTGACTGGGGAACCGACATCTATCAAGCTCGCCAGTTGGTGACAGAGCGATTGCAGCAAGCCACGAGCAAGCTGCCTGAAGGAGTGGAAACACCGCAACTTTCTCCAACCACCTCTCCCGTTGGCACTGTCATTACCTATGCTTTCACCTCTGAAACCACGACCTTAATGGAAGTGCGGCGCATCGTTGACTGGCAAGTGACCAACCGCCTCTTAGCTGTTCCCGGCGTCGCTCAAGTAGTGGCGTATGGCGGGGATGTGCGGCAGTATCAAGTATTAGTCGATCCCGTCAAGTTGAAAGCCTTTGATGTCTCCTTGCAGGATGTTACCGAAGCAGTACAAGCTGCTAACGTTAACGCTCCCGGTGGCTATTTAATCACCCCCGATAAAGAAACCTTAATCCGGGGAGTGGGGCGGGTTGAATCCTTGGAAGACTTGAAGTACTCTGCAATTACTTCGCGCAAGGGAACGCCCGTCCGAATTGCTGAGGTGGCAGATGTGCAGATTGGTGCGGCTATCAAGCGGGGTGATGGTAGCTTAAACGGTCAAAAAGCTGTAATTTTGATGGTGAACAGACAGCCTAGTGCTGACACTCCCACCGTGACTAGGGCGATAGAATCGGCAATGGAAGAGGTAAAGCAAGCGCTTCCCAAAGATATTAGAGTTACCCTCACGTTTCGCCAGGAAGAATATATCGAATCCTCCGTTGAAAATGTCAGGTCAGCCTTAATTGAAGGCAGCATTATTGTCGCCGTTATCCTTATCCCATTTTTGATGAATTGGCGCACCCTGACTGTGGTTCTGCTGGACTTCTTTCTAACTTGGCTATTCGGACTGCTAGTCATGCATTGGCTGGGACTGGGGCTGAATACGATGACGTTGGGGGGGTTGTCGGTGGCAATTGGTACAGCCATTGACGATGCCATTGTCTATTCCGAAAACACCTACCGCAACTTAAGAGAAAATAAATTATTGCCTCACCCCCGCCCGATAATGGACGTAATTTTTGATGGCAGCCAGGAGGTACGCGACTCTCTAATTGGAGCTACGGTAATTGGCATCGTTGTATTCTCTCCAATTTTTACGTTGCCTGGTGTAGAAGGTCGGATTTTTACGCCGATGGGGATTACCTATCTCGTAGTAGTAGTAATTTCGAGTCTGGAATCACTGCTCGTGTCTCCTGCGTTATGTGCCATTTTACTACCTAGCAAACGCATGAGGGCAACAGAACCTTGGTTGCCGAGATTTTGTAAGCGTATTTATAGCTTCTTTTTAGAGTTTTCCATGCGTCGGTCAGGCATCATCTTAAGTCTAGCTAGTGCTGCTATGGTGGCAGCATTAATTATTCTTCCATCCTTTGGACGGACATTTCTACCAGAGTTTCAGGAGCAAACGTTGGTGAATACCATCCTCCTCTATCCTGGTGTATCTCTTGAGGCAACAAATAGCGCAGCTTTTGCCATTGAAGATGCCCTAAAAAAAGACCCCAGATTTGAATACGTTCAAGTGCGATCGGGACGTGCTCCAGGAGACGCTGATGCAGCGGGAGTCAACCTCGCACACATCGATATGGGTATCAGTGAAGAGGGGATGAAAAACCGGACGAAAACTCTGGAGGCGCTGCGAGAAGAATTTGCCAAATTACCCGGAGTAGCACCGAATATCGGCGGCTTTATCTCTCACCGAATGGATGAGGTTTTGTCTGGCGTTAGAAGTCAAATTGCTGTCAAAATTTTTGGCTCTGACATCGAACAACTTCGCCAAATTGGTGCCAAAGTTGAAGAACAAATGAAAACAGTTGAGGGAGTTGTGGACTTGCAACTCGAACCTCAAGTACCCATTCAACAGATTCAAATCAAGTTTAATCGTCAAGCCGCAGGTCGATACGATCTGAATGTAGGAGAATTATCTGAAATTATTGAAACGTCTCTGAATGGGCAAGTGGTATCCCAAGTTTTGGAAGGACAACAAACGTTTGACTTAGTTGTATGGTTGAAGCCTGAAGCTCGAAATAATTTGGAAACGATTCAAAACTTGTTAGTTGATACTCCTACTGGAAACAAAATCCCTCTGGCTCAAGTCGCTACTGTTCAATACGGTACGGGACCGAACACGATTAACCGTGAGAACGTTTCCCGTTTGATTGTGGTGTCCGCTAATGCTAAAGGTAGAGATTTGCGCTCGGTGGTGAATGAAATCCAAGCTAAGGTAAAGCAACAGGTTCAGTTGCCTTTTGGTTACTTTATCCAGTATGGAGGTCAATTTGAAGCCGAGCAACGAGCGTCACAAAATATCCTGATGTTTAGCGCGATCGCCTTTGTTGTCATTACGGTATTAATGTACCTCTCGGTCAAGTCTATCCCTTCAACGGCGATGATTATGATTAACTTGCCAATTGGATTAGTAGGGGGAGTAATTTCTGTAGCTTTGACTGGAGGAGTGATTTCTGTGGCGTCCTTAGTTGGCTTTGTCACTCTATTTGGTGTTGCTACCCGCAATGGGTTGCTATTAGTGGATAACTACAACACTAAGTTTGCCCAAGGGATGCCTTTTAAGGATGTTATCGTTAAAGGCTCGATGGAACGGCTCAATGCCATTTTAATGACCGCTTTAACCTCAGCTTTAGGTTTGGCACCCCTAGTACTAGAAGGAGGACCAGGGAAGGAAATCCTACAACCACTGTCCATCGTAGTATTAGGTGGGTTGTTTACTTCTACCGCATTAACGCTAATGGTGTTACCCGCCTTGTATGCCAAGTTCGGGAAATTCTTAGTACCCCAACCCCAGCACAGTACGCCAGTTCCTGACAACGCGAGGGCAGTTCAAGCTGCCTTTGATAAGTGATTTTCAAAGCTTTTATTTGTCAGGATTTATCAGCAGTGTATGCAAACCCGTTTATTAATTAGGTGCATATTGGCATAGACTTGAAAAAAAAATTCTGCTTCGTGGAAGATTTCATCCTGATTTCATTTACTTGTGTGAAATTAGGAAAGTGTCCTTCGGTCAATATAGCTACTTATCCCAACGGCACTAGCCTTGCCGTTCACGGTGCTCTCTTTCTCTATAAGTCTGAACAAAACAATAGAACAAACATTGCTTCATCCGAGGAGTTGAAAGTATGAAATCTATCAAGTCTTTGTTAATGGTTCTAGGCGGTGTAAGTCTGATTTTCTTAGGAGCCTGTGGTAATAATAACCAAGCCACAAACTCAGCTAGTAGCCCAACAAGTGCCAACCCAGTTGAATCAACTACACAACCAACTGCTACAGCTAAAACTGAGTCGTCGGGTCATGCAGCAAAACCTCTAAAAGGCGGTCAAGTTGTAGAATCAGGTCCCTATCATTTAGAGTTTGTACCAGTGAAGGAAAATGATGGAACTCATTTAGACTTTTATTTACAAAAAGGGGACAATCACGAAGCCATACCGAACGCCAAGGTAACGGCTCAAGTTCAGTTGCCTGATGGTACACAAAAGACTCTTCCCCTCACCTATGACGCTGAAGGAAAACACTACGCAGCTTTACTTCCTGGAAAAGTAGCTGGTCAGTATCAGGTGAAAATTACTTCAGATGTTGATGGAAAAAAGGTAGACGGTCGCTTTAGTTTTATTCAGTAATTTTTCCCAGTCATGCCACAAAGTGGCACTTGATATATTGTATAAAGTATTGATGGGAGAATTCTATGACCCCGACTACTCAACAAAAATTAACCTTTGAACAATTCCTAGAACAGTGTCCGGAGGAAGGATTTTATGAACTTGTAAATGGAGAAATTGTCGAGGTGCGCTCAACAAGAAACCATGATGATGTAGCAAATTTCCTATTATTTAGCCTAAATGATGAAATCAGGCGACTGAACCTAAACTATGTAGTCAACAACACAGCCGTCATCAGAACTGTAACCCAAGACGGAACAGAGCAAGGTCGGAAACCTGATGTTAGTGTAATAGAGCGGGCTGTATGGCGTTCAAACCGTTCTGATTACAATGCTTTAGAGGAACCCATTCAGTTAGCAGTAGAGGTAACATCCACCAATTGGGATGATGACTACATCGATAAGCTGGATGAATATCAACGATTGGGAATTCATGAATACTGGATTGTGGATTATTTAGCCATTGCTTCTAGGGAATATTTGGGAAATCCCAAAATTCCTACTCTATTTGTTTTCTTGTTAGATGATGAAGGCAAGTACCAAAGTACTCAGTTTAGAGGCGATGAAAGGATTATATCTGCCACTTTTCCAGAACTAACAATAACAGCGACTCAAGTATTAAATGCGTAGCAATAACAAAACATTTACGCCGAGTAAGGAGAATCAAATTTACTGTTAATAGATTGAATTCATGAGAGTTCTGTTAGTCGAAGATGAACCCGATTTAGGCGCTGCTATCAAGCGAATTTTGAACCAGGAAAAGTATGTGGTTGACTGGGTACAAGATGGTACTGAAGCTTGGAATTATCTGGAAGACCCACAAACGCAATATACACTGGCTATCTTCGACTGGTTATTACCAGGACTGTCAGGATTAGAGCTGTGCAAGCGGTTACGGGCACGCCACAGCCCTCTGCCCGTCTTGATGCTTACAGCCAAAGACCAAATGGAAGATAAGGTAGCTGGGCTAGATGCTGGCGCAGATGACTATCTGGTGAAGCCGTTTGGTATGGCGGAACTGCTGGCACGGTTGCGGGCATTGCAAAGGCGATCGCCCCAACTCCAGCCCCAACAACTGACGGTTGGCAGCCTCACCTTAGATTACAGCACCCGCACCGTTTGTTTTCAAAACACCTTAGGCGAAAAGCAGGTTATTCCCCTAACCACTAAGGAATTCCAACTGCTGGAGTACTTTATGAAACACCCCAAGTACATTCTTAGCAGTGACCAGATTCGCAACTACCTATGGGAAGTGGGTGCAGAACCGATTAGTAATGTCGTAGCAGCTCAAGTGCGTCTGTTGCGTCGCAAACTGGCGTCTTTTGGCTGCCTTGACTTGATTGAAACGTTGCATGGCATGGGGTATCGCTTCGATCCGACTCATGAATCAAAATAAACTGTTTAACCGAACTCGCTGGCGATTGGCTCTGTGGTATGCAGGAGTCATGGGCTTGATTTTGAGCGTGTCTGGATTTGGCGTCTACGAAGCGATCGCTCATGCCCATCGGGTAGCTGTAGACGGCGAGTTGGAGTCTGTAGCGGGGACGCTGCATGACAGCATCGAACTGAAATTGCAGCAACCCGGACGCTTGGAGCCGATTGTAGAGGAGCTTGTACCAAACCTGTGTCATCGAGAAACTATCTGTATGACAGAGCAGTCGAGTTCCTCTCGCCACATTCTCAGTGCAGTTAACCAAGGCAACTACTATGTCCGTTTCTTTGATACTTCAGCACGATTGATTGCTATAGCGGGTGCTCATCCACAGGGACTCCCCCAAGCGTTAAACAAGGAACGTTGGCAAAGCCTAAAAGATAGCAAAGGCAACCTTTATCACCAAATTTCCCTGTCACTGCATACCCGCGACAATCGCGATTGGGGGTACTTTCAAGTAGGGCGGAGTCTCAAAGACTTCAACGACTACCTCAATAATGTGAAATGGATTTTGATGTTGGGTAGCCCAACCATCTTGATTCTGGTAGGCGTCTCCAGTTGGTGGTTAGCTGGGTTAGCGATGCAACCCATTTACCAATCCTACAAACAGATTCAACAGTTTACAGCCGATGCTGCTCACGAGCTACGGACGCCTCTAGCAGCAACACAGGCGACGGTGGAATCAGCGCGTTCGATGCCTCAGTTGGATGAAAAAGAGGTGCAGGACATACTGGATACGATAGGGCGTCAGAATCGACGGCTGATTCAACTGGTTGCCGATTTGCTGCTCTTGGCGCGTCTGGAGCAACAAGCTTTGCCACGGCGACACCAGCTTTGTTGCTTGAATGATATTGTCAACGATTTAGTCGAGGAATTTACGGCCTTGGCAATCTCCAAATCGGTGACGCTAACTTGTGCGGTACCGATACATAATCCTCTGAACGTTATCGGTGATGAAGAGCAGCTTTATCGCCTAGTTTCTAACTTAATTGTCAATGCTATCCAATACACTCCTGCCGGGGGTCAGATAACAGTTGTCTTAGACCGTAGCGACGATCGCGCTTTGATTCACATCCAGGATACAGGCATTGGCATTGCACCTGAAGAGCAAACACAAATTTTCGATCGCTTTTATCGAGTGGATAGCGATCGCTCACGCCACACGGGTGGATCGGGATTGGGGCTAGCGATTGCCAAAGCAATTGTTCAGGCACACCAAGGTAGCATACAAGTGCAGAGTATATTGGGCAAAGGTAGCACGTTCACTATTCGATTACCCTTAGAAGTCGCCCCGCCAAAGAGCGATCGCTCCAGCTTCTTCAAAAATGCCTCTAGAATGCCACGTCCTTTTGCAACTGATAGTAGCGCCAGAAGTCGAGTTTAGCGATCGCCCGCTTCCATCCAGGCAAGGCACTGCTGCATCTGGTGCTGCATTGTTTCTGCATCGGCATGATACCGTCGTCCATGACCTGGTAACACCCACTCGAACGAGTAGTTAGCCAGTTTTTGCATCGATTTAATCTGTTCTGACCAGGAATACCAGCAAAAATCACGGAAGGCAACCAACTGCTCTAAACTACGCGACCAAGCGAGATGATCGCCAGTGAAGAGAAATTTATTCTTATAGAGCAGAACCGTATGACCTTTACTATGACCGGGAACTGGGATAATCAACACATCGGTCATTAGCTGATGTGGCTCGGTATCGGTTAGCTGAATTTCAACATCGCGAGTATCACGGGTAATATCATCCTGATGGAGAATACGCTTACACCCGAAATGCTCGGCGTATTTTTGATGATCGGCAACATCATCCCGATGTGTCAGGTACATATAGCGAATTCCTCCCATCTCCTCTAGACGCTTAACCAGAGGTGGTGCAAAGCGGGGAGAATCGACCAAGATATTGCCTTCCGGGTGTTGGATTAAGTAGCTAGTCGCCGCGTAAGAGTCCTCAGAATGATAGCCGCAATGGTAGACATTATCTTCCACGGGAATTGGAAAACTTAGCTGGGCATCTTTAATATCCTGAGGCTTTTCCACAGTACCGATGGAAGCTGTGGGACAAGCTAGTAGTGCTTGGAGCGATCGCAATCGTTCTGTCTCATTCGCGGGTTGATGATAAACCGCCGACTGTTCGCCAGCGCTATGAAACACCTCCGGAACCATCCATCTACAGGTATCGCAATCTATACAAGTACTATCGACGTAAAAGTCACCACTGACGTTTTGAGAGCGGCGTTGGTTGAGATGAGCCATTGTTAAACCTTTCCATACACAGAGCAAGTGTTTAGCTCTAGGGTGTAATTTGCCCCTATTCCTAAATCATACTCGTTATGATTTTGCTTTGACTTCTCAGCACTCCCGCGAAGCGGAATGACCTGGTTCCGCAGTGGAAGCAACCGTTGCCCTAACCGCTTGGGTTGAGTCAAAGCCATAAGCCTCTCGAACCAAGTAAAGCGGTCGTCCCTTCACTTCTTCATAAACGCGACCTAGGTATTCGCCAAGTACCCCTAAACTGACTAGTTGTACTCCCCCCAAAAAGAGAATCGCCACCATAAGCGACGCATAACCCGGAAGGTCAATTCCCAAAACGACAGTACGAAGAACTAAAAAACTAGCGTAGAAAAATGCGGGGATGGCAACTAAAAGACCAATGTAGCTCCAAACTTTTAGAGGGATGAAGCTAAAGGATGTAATGCCATCAATAGCAAAATTCCAAAGTCGCCAGTAATTCCAAGTCGTTTCCCCTTTATAACGGGATGGGCGATCATAAAAAACGGACGTTTGTTTGAAACCCACCCAGGCAAACAAACCCTTCATAAACCGATTCCGCTCTGGCAGTCGCTTAATCGCATCAACGACACGTCGATCCATCAAACGAAAATCTCCGGTATCGCGAGGAATGGGTACGTGACTAATGCGATCGATAGTTCGGTAAAACGCATTAGCTGTGAAGCGCTTGACCCAACTTTCTCCTTGACGAGAGCGACGAGTTGCTAAAACGACATCATAGCCCTCGCGCCACTTTGCCACCAGCTCCTCTATTAATTCTGGTGGGTCTTGTAAATCCGCATCAATGGGTACAACAGCATCGCCATTGGCGTAATCCAAACCAGCACTCAGCGCAATTTCTTTGCCATAGTTTCGAGACAAATTAACGACTTTAATGTCAGGGTTTTGATGATGATGCTCGATTAAGCGCTCAATGGTGTTGTCTCTACTGCCATCATTGACACAGACAATTTCATACTTCATGTTGAGGCGATTCAGTACAGATACCAATCGCTCAAATAGATAGTCAATATTCAGCTCCTCGTTGTACACAGGAACAATGACAGAGAGTTCAACAGCACCGGAATCTGGAGGCATAGCGGGTGTAAGAGTTGTGGGTTACCAGAAACTATCCCAGCCAAACTATATCACTGCACAAATTTTAATAAATACTGAATCATGCAGATGTTCTCGATCGCATTGAAGAAGATGGCGTTGATGTTATCGGCTGCTTTTGTCCGCGACTCAGCAGCCATCAGCCTTCAAAATTAAAATTGAATCTGGTTTGGAGAGCAGCAATTAGCTAAGATTCAAGGTCGTCCAAGTTGTTGCACCCACAATCCCGTCCGCAACCATGCCTTTAGCCTGCTGGTAAGCAATCACGGCAGCTTTTGTCGCCACCCCAAAGCTACCATCAATTGCACCTGGATTAAATCCTTGCTGTTGTAAGCGTTGCTGTAGTTGCTTGACTTCTGGGCCAATAGCTCCTTCCTGTAGTGGTAGAAATGGTTCTGAAGGCTTGTTGCGCCATTTTTCTGAAAACTGCTCTAGGACTTCTTTTGAGACTTGTTCGGTGAGCCACTCGATCGCCTGCTCTTGGTGGGGTAAGCCTCGATAATACTTATAGGTGTCCAGCAAACTGACACTAGAAGGCTGTTCTATCGGCGCTGCTCGTTTAAGTGTAGAAGAACTTCTCAGTACCTTCCAGGTCATTGACCCTACCACGCCATCGGCATCTAGCCCTTTATACTTCTGAAAGGAAATGACGGCTTTTACGGTACCAGAGCCAAAAGAACCATCAATAGGACCGGGGTTAAAACCATTGGATTTAAGGAGTTGCTGTAGTTCTTTAACTTTCCCACCTGTGGAGCCTTCCCTGAGAGTCTCATCATCAGAAACAGAAGGGGTTCCAAGGCGTTTACGCACATCGTTGCGCAACCGAGGCAACTGACTGTACAACCAGTCACCAGGGCATTGCGTTGGGCTAAAGTCTCGATGTCCTTTAATGTTGTTTGGGTCAATCTTACAGGACGAACAAATAGAAGCACACAATTCAACCAGACTGTTCCATTGCTGGGCTTTCATCTGGTAAGTGGTGAAAGTGCCTTCATTTTCAATACCTGGTGACTCGTTACCTTTGGTTGTACCAGCGTGAGCGCCTCGGACACTACGTCCCCGTTTAATCGAGTCTAAAGAACCTTGTCTGCCTTCCAGCAAAAACCCACCATCGGTATTCAAAAAGTTATGACCCGAATCATTCCAACCGAAGCCATTCATATGAGCGGATTGAAGACTCCTAGCGAATTCTTTGGCTCCCGCTAACGTTCCTTGCGATAGATCGTTAGGAGGGTTGGGAGTAGCAGTATGGTGAATGATGATGTATTGCGGTCTAGTTTCTTCCGCCCATTCTCTTGGGGGTACAGCACCCCAGTCTCTTGCAGAAATGACACTAGCAGTGAAAGGCATCCATCAGCTCCTCAAGCAGGTGTGAATCGTTTCTAAACTATCCTACAAACTCATTGGTGTACCTTTATCCCCCATCGCGGCATCAAAAGCTTGCTTCCTGCCTTCTTCAGTCAGAGCGGGTAGGCGATCGCTTTTTCGGGTTGTAGGTAATAGGGGGGTAGCCGTCGCAACTCTTACTGTTAAAAGCCGGGACAATTAAGCATAGCGTTAATCAGCCGCTCCCTAACCATGACAGCTTAAGTTGTTATTGACATTCTCAAATGTAATAGTTAATTTAAAAGCATGAATATTCTGCAACAGCTAGCAAAAAACAACCCTAGCTGGTCGCTGGAGGAGTTTGTCCAGGTTGCTAACAACCTGCTACCCCAATTCTTACCCGCTCAAAAAGGAAACACTAGAGTCCGAGAGGAGGTAACGCCCCGCTTGATACGGCATTACACAACTCTGGGGATGCTGGATGAACCCCTAAAAGATGGTCGGTATGCGGTCTACACCTACCGCCATTTATTACAAATCCTAGTAGTGCGGCGCTTGCTGGCAGAAGGGTTTGGTGCTAATGCCATTGATCAACTGGCAACACAAAGAGATAACACTGAACTAGAAAATCTTCTGGCTGGCGGTGTCCAGCTAAGTGTTAGCACAGCCAATCCAGCACTGGCATATCTGCAACAGATTCAAAAAAAACAGTCCTCTGTCCCCGCCGCACCAGTACCGCCTGCACCTCCTATGGAGTCAGCTAATCTCAAGACTGACACCACCAGTTGGATACGCATAGAGATTCTGCCGGGTTTAGAAATTCATGTGCGGGAGGACTTTGGCTATCCGAATAGTCTGAGTGAACAGCAAAACCTGCTGCAATACATCGCTCAAAAACTCAAGGACTTCGCTATTCAGAAAAGGAAACACACCCGATGAAAGTACCGACGATTAACTTAATTCCCCTGCGGGAAGTGGTAAGTTCAGACTCCCCGACAACGCTGGATGTGCTGGTGAGAATTATTCCGCCTGAGCCTGAAATTGAGCTACAAAGACCAGCGCTTAATATCGGCTTAGTGATTGACCGCTCTGGTTCCATGCGGGGGCAAAAAATGGAGTATGCTCGTCAAGCGGCTTGCTACGCCGTCGAGCAACTCTTGCCCACTGACCGAGTGAGTGTGACTATTTATGATGACCAGGTGGAAACCCTGATCGCTAGCACTCCAGCAGCTAATAAAGCCAACATCATCCATCAGATTAAACGAATTCACTCCAGAGGCAGCACGGCGCTTCATGCAGGCTGGGTACAGGGGGGAATTCAAGTTAGTCAGCATCTCAATCCCGAATACTTGAATCGAGTAATCCTGCTTTCCGATGGACTAGCGAATGTCGGTGAGACGAATCCTGATGTCATTGCCTCTGATGTGCATGGACTAGCCAAACGGGGTGTCAGTACCACCACGATTGGTATTGGTGATGATTACAACGAAGATTTGCTAGAGGCAATGGCTCGGAGTGGTGACGGGAACTATTACTACATCCAATCGCCGCAACAACTCCCGAATATTTTCGCAAGGGAACTGCAAGGCTTGATGGCGACCATTGGTACTACAGTCAGTCTGGGAATTGAGCCGCAAGGGGATATTACGCTTGCCGAGGTGCTAAATGACCTGGATGTCAATGTCAAGGGTCGTTACTCGTTGCCCAATTTGGTAATCGGCAATCCGATTGAGGTAGTGGTGCGATTAAAGGTGCCAGCAATGGCTCAGGAATCTGGCTTATGTTATTTTCGCCTAGCCTGGAATGCTCCCGAACAGCAGAAACGGCAAAAACTGCGAGTGGCGTTGCGGCTACCAGCAGTTAGTTCTGCTCAGCTCAGGGAATTTCCTTTCAATCCAGAGGTACAGCAACAGGTTGCCCTGATGATGGCTTCCCGTGCCAAGAAGGAAGCTGTGCGACTGGTGGATCGAGGAAATTATGAGGAAGCAAGCCAACTGCTGCAACAGACCAGACAGCAGATGTTGACTACCCCTGAGTTATCCTTGACGGGACCAGAAGCGGAGGCTCTAGCTGACCTGGATTCTGAACTCCAGGCACGGAACATATCAAGCTATCGCAAAATGTCCAGATCCCAAAGCCACAGTCGTAGTTACAGTCATGGTCATGGTACCCTTTTCTATAGATTCCGCCGGGGACCGATAGTCGGTGACATCACGCAACAACAGGTAGATGCGATCGCCAACTCTACTGATCGTTACCTTTCGAGTAGTGGTGCGATATCCAGTGCTATTCATCGTGCCGCTGGCCCTAAACTTCTAGAAGAATGTACAAGCCTGATACCCTGTGACACGGGTAAAGCCAAGATTACTCATGGTTATAACCTCCCAGCCCCGTGGGTGATTCATACGGTTTGCCCAGTCTGGAAGGGCGGCAGTCAGGGAGAGGAGCAACTGCTGGCTCAATGTTACCGTAATTGCTTGGAGCTGGCAGTGCTGCACTCTATACGAACCATCGCTTTCCCAACTATTGGCACAGGAGCGT
>JALYGX010000575.1 GCA_030776905.1 Cyanobacteriota bacterium
ACCGCTTCCTCTCCAGGGGTGTCCTCATATGACCAAAGGTGTTCTAGAATTACACCACAGCTAAACACGCGGCGAGGGTTTCGCAACAGGAGTTCCAACAGAGAAAACTCCTTCGGTGTCAATTGTAGAGGGCGTGTTCCATAAGTGACCTCACAGCTACTGGGGTCAAGCCGCAAGTTTCCCCACTCCAGCACAGGCAATGAAGCCGAACCACCTCGGCGCAATAAAGCTCGAACACGAGCGACCAGTTCTTCCGGGTCAAATGGTTTGACAACATAATCGTCTGCGCCTGCATCTAACCCAATGACTTTGTCATGGCTGCTGTCTCGACCCGTCAGTAATAGAATTGGCATTACATAGCCCGATTGTCGCAGTCGCTGGCAAAGGCTGATGCCATCAAGCTTGGGTAATATGACATCCAGCATTACCAAGTCATAGGCAAAGGCTTGCACTAGCTCCCAACCCGCTTGACCATCGGTTGCAACTTCAATAGCATAGTTTTGGTTGGAGAGGACACTCACGAGCGCTTTGGCAGTCAACTCGTCGTCCTCTACGATGAGAATCCTCATGGTGGATGGCTTCCTCAGGGATTGGAAAGATTAGCAGTTAGCCTTGGGATTGACCGACTCAATTCTCAGGATAGCTTTACACCAAGGGCAGCTTAGACTCGAATCCATACCTGAAAAGGCAGTGATTAGCTCAAGAATCTCCGTATTTTTAGGGCGAAGAGTTGTCACTTGCTTCCAACCTTACTCAACCGTTGATAAGTGGTAACTAAGGCATCAGCATCTCCTACATTGCCAGGAAATAGTACCACGGGTAAGTTAGAAAACTGGGGATGGTCATCTGGCGTCCGTACCATCGAGCATCCAGGGATAATTTGACCGAGTAGTCGTGCCGATCTCAAAGCCAGACCTGTACTTAAAACATCATTGGAGGTAATCCCTCCCTTACTGATTAAAAACCCAATATCAGAGGGCAACCCGCGCACGATATCCATCAATAACGATGACACAGCAACGCCAAATTTCAACCGCGTTTGGACATCCTTAAACACCAGTTCTTGGCGGCTGGTATAAATGACGGGAGTTTTACCCTCCGCGTGAACCTCCTGCACTCGTTCCAGACTACTTGCTAATAGAGCTGCCCGTTGAGCCTCCGACTCATCCAGCAAATGAGCTACATCCACTTCGACGCCGACAATACCGGGCGCTTGTAGTAAATGCTCTAGCTGTTGCGTTGTCTTTTTGACGTGAGAGCCAACAATTACTGCCCCAGGCTTTCCTTGTCGCACATACTGAGCCATATCCACTGCCGCTACAGGCTGGGGTCCAAGGCTGGCAAGGGAGGTGAGGATGCTAGCAGCGCTGCGAAACAGGAAGTGCTTGCCCTCAGCCGCCACGGATAGAATGTCTGCCGCTAACTTGTCCAAATCGGCTTGAGTTTCAGCATCCACAACGCAGCATTGGTTGTCTTTCAGATTTCGCAGGCGCTCTAAACTGCCGCTACGAATATCCTCTAGTAAAAATCGCTCGACAGAATTAGACAGAATCCGCCCTTTAGTCTTTTCTTCTACATAATCCGGCAAATAGCTGTGGTGATAGCCAAACACAGAGTCACGGGCAAACTCAGTTTCATGGACTGGCGTCGGAACACCATCAATGATCAGGTAATGCACGCTGTCACGGGTGATTCGTCCTCCTTCAAAGAAAGCAGGAACTAAGAAATGGGCGTCAAAGGGTCCAACGGCTTGGGCAATTACGTCTGTTTCCACTGGGTAATGCCCGCGTAAGGTGGAGTCGGAGCGACTGACTACCAGGAAATCTTTTATTTCCTCGGCTTCCAAGGCGATTTTGAGGTTGTGGCAAACTTCTTTGGTAACGCTGGTAGCTTGTTCGGGTGTAAGCGCTCTTGTATTCGTCAGGACAAAGAAAATCGGTGAACTATCCGATAATCCCAAGCGCAGTGTCTCTACATCCCAGCGTGTCAGCAGTAGACAGCTATGAACTGTCTGGGAACCAGTGGGGTCATCATCCAGGACTATAATTTTTGGTTTTGTAGGCATTTTCAATTTGGACTTTGTTGTTCGAGTTTAGTACTAATGCTGACACCGAGATCAGAGTGCGATCGCTTAATTAAGCTAACTGTTCCCCCACTTACCTCGACTATTAACGTTTATTGTGTAATTTTGTCATTTCTTGCTGAACTCCCGCCGCTATCTGCAAGGCTTCATTTAGAAGCCGACCATACTCACTGGCTCTGTCATTAACTTGTAAAGTCTGCAACGTTCTCAAATTGGTTGCTAATAGCTCTGGATTACCAACAAGGAAATTTTTATTTTCTCGCAACACTCTCTCGGCTTTCAAGGCTCTCACTAAATCTTCTTTGGTTAGAGTGAGAGCTTCAATGACTTTTTGGCGATCGCTTAAACTCATTTCTCTTGTCCCAGCCGCTGCCAACTGGTCATTGATGTGTATCGCTTTAATCACAGCATTGTATCGTTCCACTTCATCCAATAAACAGCATAGAGCCATCGGAGTGTTGCGTTGTAACCAAAACCACCGAATCGTAATAATGCTAATGGGTACTAAGATAAGAGTGCTGATAGTAGCCAGAAGTGAAGCTCTGATTAGGGGAAGAATAATAAAAATGTGCAACAAACCAACCAGTATTGGGGTTAAGGCAAGGCTTAGTAAAAATTCTTGAAATAAAAAGTTCAAGCGCTCTTTGGGATTGTGCAGAATAGACGGTCTAAAGACCTCAGTTGGATCGACACCACTTAGATGTCTGAGTTCTCCTGGGGAAATTTCTAACCCTTGTAAGTCCGGTTGCACAGAATGCGCTTCTCCCTTTACCTTGAAATCCAAATAAACACAACGGTATTAAACTTAGAAACGCTGACTTTGTAACTTTCTCATTTCTTCTTGTACATCTACAACAATTTGTAACACTTCATTCAATAGTCGTCCATGCTCACTGGCTTGGTCGCTTACTTGTAAAGCTATCAAAGCCATCAAGTTACTTTCAAACAACTGAGAATTTAATTTGATAAATTTGGCGTTTTCTCGAAGAATCCGCTCTGTTTTTAAGGCTCGGATTATATCTTCTTTGACCAGACTCAGGACATGAATTACTTGTTCTCGATTTTCCAACCTAACACTAGGATTTCCCACGGCTTCTAGCTGGTCATTAATATCAATAGCTTTTATGACGGCATTATACCGATTGACATCATCAAAGATTTTGATAAGATTTCTGTTTTTCAAACTAAAATATATTTTACTTGCATCATTTGAAACTAGGCTAACTACAGCAGTAATATGAACAATAAGTAATAAAAATAATTGTTCGGGAAAACCTTTAGTTAAAATAAAACAACTCAGAAAAAGCAAACAAATGATCAGAAACGTCTTAATAAGTTCAGAGGAAAAATTTTTTAGAGTAGGCGGTCTAAATACGGAATTAAGGCTTACACCGCTACAGTGTTTCAGTTCTCCTCTAGTAATTTCCAATTCCTGTAAATCAGTTTGCATTGCAGTGCGGTGTGATAGCGGCAACTAGGTATGGAAAAGGTGATAGACCCCTGCTTTAGTATTGCCACCCCTGACCCAGTTGTAAACCAGACGAGGGACTCACGTCCAGCTTAACTAATCAACTCCAAGAGTGTTGTGCTGCGATGTTTTTATAGCTACGTGTTCTTAAAGGACGAAGTCGTGTTTTTGTTGAATGCCGTTGACTGAAAAAATGAGGTAACAAAGCGACTGCTGGTTGCTGCGGTGCTGCACTCACTCTGGTACAAAGGAACTCATTGGGTTGAGAGCGGTTGTGAAGACATAATAGATCACCCCAGCTCCTAAAAGCGTAATCGTGAGGCTGAAGATAATCACCCGCCGGGTTGAGGGTTCGTAGGTGTCATCGTCGATGGCGTAGCGGATGGCGAAGTAATACACGGTTGAGAGCCATACTGTCGTCAAACCAACCAGGGAAA
>JALYGX010000576.1 GCA_030776905.1 Cyanobacteriota bacterium
ATGTGGAAAGTACTAACGTATTCGATTTAGTTGCTGGTGGGGTAGCCGTCGCGCTCTTAATCAGTGGCCTGGTGATGCTATTTCAAGGGGTATCGGCATTTGAAGATAAAGGTAAGTAGACCTTTCACTATACCGAGCCAACCTTCTGAACTAAAGATTTGTGCGACGATCGCGTCGATTATGCGTTAATTTAGCTGAAGATTCCTTCCTTGTCGTCTTTTGAGGCTGCCCCGTGCCTAAGCGTACTCCTTTACTTTCAATTCTTGTTCTCCTGGGTTTACTGAGCGTGCAAGTGCCAGTTTATGCACAGGCACTCGTGCCCTATACCTTGCAGCTAGATGCAAAGGAACTAGAGCAGCAGGGCTTGAATCTGGCTCAAGAAGCCGTTCAGCTGGTGCGCTTCCAGCAATACGATTTGGCACTACCTAGAGCGACACTAGCGGCTCAACTTGCGCCTAAGACTTATCAAACTTGGTTTATCTTGGGAAGTCTGTACGTACAGAATAAAGAGTTGGATAAGGGTATTGAGGCTCTGCAACGCGCTAAAGCCCTCGCCCCGAAAGAAGCGGGAATTTTGTTCACGTTGGGTTCCGCACGTTTTCAAAAAGCCGAGTATAGAGCGGCAATCGCGGATTTGGAAACGGGGCTGAGACTCAAACCCAATGTTCCCGAAGCCTTATTTGACTTGGGTAATTCTTACTATATGCTCAAGCAATATCCGAATGCGATCGCTCAGTACGAGAAAGCCGTTGCCCAAGAAAAAAAATTCTGGCCTGCCATTAACAACATGGGGCTAGTGAAATACGAACAGGGTGATGTCGCTGGCGCAATGAAACACTGGCAATCCGCGATCGATCTTGACGACGAAGCGGCTGAACCTCGGTTAGCATCGGCAGTAGCACTTTATACTAGAGGCGAGCGGGAAAAGGCGCTTGCCTTGGGAGAAGCTGCACTCGGCATAGACAGCCGCTATGCTGATCTCAAGTTTCTCAAAGAAAATCTTTGGGGCGATCGCTTACTCGCTGACACCAAAAAGTTCTTGGAAGTCCCCAGAATCCAAGGTAGTATTAGCCGCTCTCAATCTCAACCTGTACAAATAGAAACCGCCCCTAAGTAGAGTCCAAGGGGTTAGGGATTAGGAACTAGGGGATAGAGAAGAGGTCACAGGGAAGAGGAAATTAATCTAGACACACCCTGCGAGTAAACTAATCCTTAAGCCCTCTAAAAAACAATGCTGGTCTATGACCAAGCATTTTAATACCATCAGCCCTGATACAGAACCCTACAGAGGTACAGGGGAGTCGAGGATTCCCTAGCCCCTCGCCCCTGCAAATGCATCTTGCCGAATTTGCCGTTGAGTAGTACATATGTACTTAGATAGGTGTCCGGCTCAACGGCAACATAAGTGGAAATGGAGAGGATAGATACAACCCCTGACATGATTGAAGTAGGCATCGCGAATAACAGTTTCAGGCATCTTTTGGCAGCAGTGCCAAAATTTGATCGACAAACTGTTGATGATCGACAACTGGTTTAGAGATGTACCCATCGGCACCACTCTGCTTCAGGAAGTTTTCGCGATCGCCTTCCATCGCGTGAGCCGTGACTAAAATAATCGGCAGACTGGACGTTTGAGCATCAGCTTTTAACATTTGTGTAATTTTGATGCCGTCCACTGCCTTACCTCGGTAAACGCTGTGGGACAAAGAAACATCCATCAAGATAATGTCAGCAGCGCCACTTTGGGCAATTTGCATGACCTCTTCCACGTCTTCAGTATGCTTCACATCCAAGCCGCCCCGCTTGATGAGAATCTTCGAGAAAACGCGAGCATTAATGGGATCGTCTTCTACAATCAGAACGGTTTTCATGGGCGTTGCATCAAGAAAGTCGTTTTTTTCAAAATTGCGCTTTGATAATAAGTCTGACAGGGACTTTGTAATGTTGCCATCCCTAAGGCGCTCCGTCATCACTTTATGGTCATAATTTAGGAAATAAAACTCATGGCAAAACAGTTAAACCTGCTGGCGACTGGTCAAGTCATCCCCACAGCCCTACATGCGGAGATGCAACAGTCTTATCTTGAATATGCCATGAGTGTCATCGTTGGCAGGGCACTCCCCGATGTTCGCGATGGTCTAAAACCCGTGCATCGGCGTATTTTGTATGCGATGCACGAATTAGGTCTAACACCGGATCGACCCTATCGCAAGTGTGCTCGTGTCGTTGGAGACGTTTTAGGAAAATATCATCCCCACGGCGACCAAGCGGTTTACGACGCTCTGGTACGGCTTGTACAAGATTTCTCTAGCCGCTATCCTCTGCTTGCCGGACATGGCAACTTTGGTTCGGTAGACAATGACCCACCAGCCGCGATGCGTTACACCGAAACGCGACTGGCTCCTATCGGTGATGAAGCACTGCTGTCAGAAATTGGCGAGGCTACGGTTGATTTTAGCGACAACTTTGATAGCTCCCAGCAAGAGCCAGTGGTGCTACCCGCTCAACTGCCAGTTTTACTACTGAATGGCTGCTCTGGCATTGCTGTGGGGATGGCAACCAATATTCCTCCTCACAACTTAGGAGAGATAGTTGATGGTTTGATTGCTTTGATCGACCGTCCAGATTTAGCGGACGAGAAGTTGTGGGGATTGATTCCAGGACCCGATTTTCCCACCGGAGGCAAAATTGTCGAAAAATCGGGAATTCGGGAGGCTTACAGCACGGGGCGCGGCAGTATCGTTGTCCGAGGGGTGACTCAAATTGAGGAAGTTCAAGGGGGTCGAGGTCGTCATAAGCGTCAGGCAATTGTAGTAACAGAACTGCCTTACCAAGTGAATAAGGCTGGCTGGATTGAAAAGATGGCTGAACTCGTTAACCAGGGGCGCTTAGAGGGAATCGCCGACCTGCGGGACG
>JALYGX010000577.1 GCA_030776905.1 Cyanobacteriota bacterium
TATCAATTATTTTTTCAAAAACAACAATATCAGTATCTATATAGAGAAATTCATCAAAAGCACCAAACCAACAAGCTTGTTTTCGGAATTGATTGGGGCGGGCAAAAAACTTGTTACCGAAAATCTCGTGTAGCTGGTTAGATAAGCGTTCGATGAACTGTAAATCTTCATAAAGTTTCACGCCATAGTTCTCGGTAAGCAGCTTGGCTATAGCTTGATAGTGGTCATCATAGGGAATCATCACAATCGGGGTATCTGTATCATGAACCCGAATACTATTGAGAAGTGCGATCGCTTGCTCAATTACCCGGTCATTCGCGATGATATAAATACCACGAGTCATTGAAAATCCTCATTTACTACAAAGACGTTACGAAAAGTTTTTAACGTAATTTGACAGCCATTCTAGTAGATTTAAGCGATGAAGAATGACTTGCCTAGCTTCTGCGATCGCTTTTTTGGCTTCATGCCAAGCATCGGGAGTCGATGTCACCTCTTTAATATAGGCTAGTCCTTTTTCATCCATGCTTGGCAACCTCAAAAAGCTTCCGGGGGGTAATAATTTGTCAGCCGCAGGTCCCCCATAGTAAATCGGTAAGCACCAAGCCAAGATAGCATCCCAAAGCTTTTCACTCACGTACCAGTCATTCTCGGCAAAGTTTTCAATAGTCAAATTGTAGTAGTAGGGAGCCATTCCATACCATTTATTCTTCAGTTCACCCTTAGATGGTGACCAATCGGGTAAAGAACGACCATACAAATCAAAGTTTAGCTCACTAGACTGTAGCCGCCTCATAAAGCCCAAACGCTTTTGATGGTTTTCTGTACGATTGACTCCAGACACAATCCAACTGCAAGTACTAACCTTCTGTGGAGGTTCCATCTCGTTCAAATCTTGAAACGAATTGGCGTGATACCAAATCGCAGGCATATAATCCGGATTTGGTGCATAATTATCGGGACCCGAAATATAACTACAATACTCCTTAGCTCTTTGATAGGTAGTACAAGTTCTCTGCACAACCTCTGCGAGTGGCGGTTCTCTCCAGAGAAAAATAATCCGTTCTTTGGGTACGCCCCGCAGTTTATCTTTAAGTACTTCTTTATCTCTCTCATAGCGGTTTTGTAACCACTTGTATTTGAGCGACCAAAGTTTTTTCTGAGGTGCTACGGGAAATTTATTAAAGTTATATAGCAGTAAAAAATCGGGTTCGTGTGACTGCGCCAGCATTTGAATATCCCCCCACGTTCCAAAAGGATGTGGAGTCTGTTGCCATAGCCAATCACTTTGATTTAGATCGGGGTAGGCACTGATCATACCTACTGTTTTTCTAGTCATAATCACAGTTAACCTTTGCTTACCCCATAAGGGTAGTCAATCGCCAGCAGGGTAATGCCCCAGCGCGTGTAATCCTCAGCCATGTGATCATAGTCAGCAGCAATCTCACCATTGCCGTGGTGACAAAGAATCGCTGGCGAATCTGGCGCGGCTGGGTACACTCTTCCCCCAACCGTAATCCCAGGCGCGACTTCTGCCGTGACTGCATACACGCCCTTGGGGATAATGCTGCGATCGCGTCGGGGATGAAACAGTACCCGCAACACCTCTGGGCGATCGAGAACCGGATGAGTCATGTTGTCTGTTGACCTTAAGCATCACTTCCAGTTTGCCTTATATGCAGACACCAATGGCTAGTAATCCGCATTACTCTTTTTCTTTATGTTGCCATCAGTCAATCTAACTAACGGCAGAGTTGAAATCTTAACTAAACCTTAAGAATAAAGAAAGAACCCTGATAAATTTGCAAAATCTCAGGTTTACCTTTTCCTGGGAAAACACTTATTTAGAAGGCTGAACAGGTTTGTGAACTTTGTGAGGGTAACTTGCAAAAACCTTGTGGATCGATGCAAAATCCCCTATCAAATGATAGGGATCGCAGATTTTTGTAACATTTATCACCTCTAAACAGCTCAAACGATCAATAAGTTTTTCTTGCAGATAAGTATAAACACTGACATAATAAATAAAGAAACAGGAAAAACTAATTTTTTATTCCTGCCTGTATTCATCACTTGATGTGTCAGTGTTTTCTGACAAAAATTTGACTTTAGCCCGTAAAAATTTTCTTTTTTTTATAAATCACTCAAAAAAGAGGTTCCAAAGTGCGAATAACACAAGAAGTTCGCTGCCCTAACTGCGGCAGTCATGCGGAAAGACATCACTTCATAAAAACGAA
Organism: Cyanobacteriota bacterium; assembly: GCA_030776905.1. GTDB lineage: Bacteria > Cyanobacteriota > Cyanobacteriia > Cyanobacteriales > Coleofasciculaceae > CADCTM01. The sequence continues at coordinate 2,238 of JALYGX010000577.1, forward strand.
CATTACCCAAACTCAATGCCCGACCTGTGACTACTTAATGATTAATTGCTCTCAGACGGGTAGAGTGGTTGAGGCTTACGCTCCTGGGATCTACGCTCGGCGGTAGGACTTTCTAGGGAGTGCAAGCAATCCCCAGATTTTTGGAAAGGGGGAATACGACAGTCTAATTCCCTATCCCCCATTTTCCATTCCCAATTGACAAGGTATAGAAGCTAATGAGCTAGAGCCGTCCTTGAAGCTCTCAGTTGTCCGCAGGCAGCGTCTTTTTCCAAACCACGAGAGCGCCGCACGCTGACAGCAATGTGATGCTTTTCTAGAGCATCAACAAAGGCTTGAATCCGGCGAGGGCTGGGGCGTTGATAATCTACTTCGCTGATGGGGTTGTAGGGAATCAGATTGACGTGACTCTGGAACCCTCGCAGGTGTCCTGCCAACTCAACGGCGTGTTCTGGGAGGTCATTCAACCCAGCTAAGAGGATATATTCAAACGTTACGCGCCGATTTGTCAATTGCACGTATTCCCGACACTCGTCTAATAGAGCCTCAAGGGGATACCGCTTGGCGCTGGGGATGAGTTTTTCTCGCAGTGGCTGGTTTGAGGCGTGGAGACTGACGGCAAAGGTGATTTGCAGTTGGTGTTCGGCGAGTTGGCGGATACGACCAGGGATGCCGACCGTTGAGATTGTAAGCGATCGCATTCCAATCCCCACATCTTGATTCAGAGACTTCACCGCACCGACAACAGCGTCTAGATTTAGTAATGGTTCTCCCATACCCATGAAGACAACATTACTCACTCGCGAGGAGAAGTCTTCCTGAACGGTTAAAACCTGATCGACAATTTCATGGCGTTTGAGATTGCGGATAAATCCTCCTTTACCCGTGGCACAGAAGTCGCACGCCATTGGACAACCGACTTGGGAGGATACACAAACCGTGAGGCGATTATCTGTAGGAATGCCAACGGTTTCAATAATATGACCATCTGCCATCCGCAGGAGGTACTTCACCGTGCCATCCGGAGCTTGGGAGCGGTAATGTAATGTTGAGCGTCCGATGGGCACATCAACTAAGGCTTCGCGCCATTGTTTGGGAAACACTGAAATTTCCGCAAGCGATCGCGCCCCTTTTTGATAAATCCATCCATGTAGCTGACGCCCCCGATAAGCAGGTTGTCCCTGCTGTTGCACCCATTCGGTTAACTCCGCTAAAGAAGCACCCAAAAGCGGAGGAATTGAGGTTACTAGAGAGCGATCAGATTCACTCCCCTGAGTCACTGTCGGGGGATTTTGACCATCGCTGCTGACGAGGGAGGGAACCGAAGAAAGACGAGGGGTAGCGGACATAAGGGATTAAAAATTGCTCCTGCATCTTTATCATAGAACTTCTAGGGAGTCAATCTAAACGGCGTACACTACCAGGAATGAGGGGATTCCGACCCTAACTATTCACCACGCGAATCTAGAAAAAGGTTGACAGACGACTAAGCCGGGGCAGTACTGTTGCAACCTAAAATTAAACAGAAGCTCGCTCGAAAAATTCTAACCCGATACACGAGCTTCAAGCGCCCTTTAAATTAGAGAATTCAATGTTGGAAGCAATGTCCCCTCTAACCCTGGCGTTTCAATTTACCTCTCCAGGACCGATTCTAATTGAGCTGGGACCGCTAACAATCCGCTGGTACGGTCTTTTGATTGCCTCAGCCGTGTTAATCGGAGTCAGTCTCTCCCAATACCTAGCAAAGCGCCGTAACGTTGACCCTAACCTCTTGGGTGACTTAGCCATCTGGCTGGTTATCGCGGCAATCCCCTCTGCCCGACTTTACTACGTTCTGTTCGAGTGGAAACAATACTCCCAGCATCCTGACCAAATTATCGCGATTTGGAATGGTGGGATTGCGATTCACGGTGCGATTTTAGGCGGCACCTTGGCGGCAATAATATTTGCTCGTATTCAGAAAATATCTGTATGGCAATTAGCCGATCTGGTTGCTCCTTCCCTAATTTTGGGTCAGGCGATCGGGCGTTGGGGTAATTTCTTTAATTCTGAAGCCTTTGGAGACCCTACAGATTTACCTTGGAAACTGTATATCCCGATAGAGCGCCGACCTCTAAACTTTAGTAACTATGAATACTTCCATCCGACGTTCCTTTACGAATCCCTTTGGAACTTGATGGTGTTTGGGTTACTGATGACGTTGTTCTTTCGAGGTCTAAAAGGAAGACCACGTCTGAAGCTAGGAACTATCGCTCTGGTTTACATGGTTGCCTATAGTTGCGGTCGAGTCTGGATTGAGGGACTGCGGACGGATAGCTTGATGATTGGTCCCTTACGCATCGCTCAAATCGTGAGTTTAACAACGATCGCGTTAGGACTTCTCGGTCTAGCGTGGCTGTATCTCCTGCGTCGTTCCCTGCCAGATGTTGTACCAGCGAGCCAAAGGCAATGGGATACTGGTTCGGAGTAAACGCGATCGCCTCGTTGCACTACAGAAAAGAAAAAAGCCCTAGAGTTAAACTCTAGAGCTGAACCAGGGTGCATCTACCACTTCTTTATTACTCAGTAGGTAGGGTAGATCCGGAACGATTCGGGTAATTTAGAAAATTTTCTTGCAAATCGACTTTGTTCTATGTCTCACTCAGCCGACTCGACGCAGTCTGATATCAACTTGCCGCCAGAGATAGCACCGACTCCCAAGCACGCAGGAGAAGAAATGCATGGGAAGAATTTTTCCTCTACTTCCCCTGCCTCCCCTGCTCTAAATCCGCCTCTAGCACCCGCCGTCTACATCGTTGGTGCAGGACCCGGAGACCCAGATTTATTGACGGTTAAGGCATACAAGATTCTGCAAAAGGCAGATGTCATCGTGTTTGCCGATTCTCTGGTGCCGAGGCAGATTTTGGAGGGGGTTCGTCCCGATGCTGAAATTGTGCGTACTGGGAATAAAACCCTGGAAGAGATTGTGCCATTAATGGTGGAACGAGTGCGATCGCATAAATCGGTTGTTCGCCTCCATTCTGGCGACCTCAGTCTTTACAGTGCCATCCACGAACAAATGCAAGCTTTGGCAGAAGCCTCCATCCCCTTTGAAGTCATCCCAGGCATCAGCGCCTTCCAGGCCGCCGCCGCCAAACTCGGCGTTGAGCTAACCGTACCGGGACTGGTACAGACTATTATCCTCACCCGCATCAGTGGTCGCGCCTCAGCCGTGCCTGAGTCGGAAGAATTGGCATCTCTGGCAGCACATCAAGCCAGTTTATGTCTTTATCTGAGCGCCCGTCACGTCGAAGACGCTCAAGCGAAACTGCTAGAACACTACCCAGCAGATACACCCGTAGCCGTCTGCTTCCGAGTTGGTTGGCCTGATGAACAAATTTGGCTGGTTCCCCTGACAGAAATGGCAACCGTCACTGAAAAAGAGAATTTGATTCGGACAACGCTTTACATAATCAGTCCAGCGCTAGGGGAAGTGGGACAAGCACAGTGGCAAAGTCAAGACAGCAGAGATAGTGATCAGGACAAAGAGATAGCTCGTTCGCGTCTCTACCACCCCGAACATACCCATCTTTTTCGCCCATCTCGCTCTCTGCCGTAAGCTGAAAACAGGGTGCCATCCCCAAACCTATGAATCCAATAACCATCTGCCCAAAATGTGCAGGACGCTTAGAGCAAGTTGTCTGTGCTGGAATTGAAGTAGACCGTTGCCTTGACTGCCAAGGAATGTGGTTTGATTCCCTAGAAGCAGAAACCCTCAAAGCCGTTAAAGGCTCAGAAACTCTAGATATTGGCAACCCAGAAACTGGCACTCAGCTCAATAAAATCACCGAAGATGTTCTCTGTCCCCGTTGTCAGGCAAAAATGATGCGCATGGTTGACATTGACCAGCACTGTATCTGGTATGAAAAATGTCCAACCTGCCAGGGAGTCTGGTTAGATGCTGGTGAATTTAAAAACTTCAAGGAAAACTTCCAAGGTCAAGGAATCTTGGGTCAAACCCGGAAAGTTTTTAGACGAAAAAGGCAGTAGAAATCGGGATTTCTGTGAGGATTGGTAAACTGATGTAGTGTAAGACGAAATAGGTAGGTAAAACCTTGCTAGACGAACAAGCTAAGAAGACAATGCTGCGCAAGATTCCCCACGGCATCTATGTCTGTGGTGTTAAAGATGGGGAAGACATTAACTGTTTCACCGCAAGCTGGGTAACGCAATCTTCCTTCAAGCCACCATTAATAGTTAATTGTGTCAACAAGTCTCATAAGTCCCACGAAATGATTCAAAACAGTGGAGTCTTTTCCCTCAGCTTTTTAGAAACGGGACAAAAAGAAGTTGCCAAGACATTTTTCCAACCACTGCACCGAGTTGGCAATAAATTTGAGGATGTGGAGTTTTACATCGGAGAAGAAACTGGCTGTCCGATTATTTCTGACTCCCTGGGTTATGTGGAGTGCAAGGTAGTCGGCACGGTAGAACAAGGCGATCATACAGTCTTTGTGGGAGAAGTGATTGGCGCAGGCGTCCACCGGGAGGGTAAACAAATCTTACTGGAAGAGACAGGCTGGCAGTACGGTGGCTAGATAGGTATATCAGGTTTGGTATTACTGAATAAGTTGCCAAACCCAAATCACAAATCCCGATACCAAGCCTTAAAATTAAGATTCTTTTAAGCAAGTTGCAATCTCAAGACTATGCCGCTAATTAAGGTGCAAACTTCTGTTGAAACTCCAGAACCAGCCGCTGTTGAAGGGCTACTGAAAATTCTTTCAGCCAAGCTGGCGAAGCATCTCAGTAAGCCTGAATCCTATGTGATGACGGTATTTGAGCCAAATGTTGCCATGACTTTTGCAGGTACAGTCGAACCAGTTGGCTACGTGGAAGTGAAAAGTGTTGGCAGCATGAGTCCAGCCCAAACTAAAGCCATGAGTCAGGACTTTTGTCAGGTGATTAATGAAAAACTAGGTGTACCTGCTAATCGGATTTACATTGAATTTGCTGATGCCAAAGGTGCTATGTGGGGCTGGAATAGCTCAACCTTTGGTTAAGCGATCGAGTTCGTTGTTTTTTAGTCATTGGTCATTAATTGCGGAATTAATGACTAATGACTAATAACACAAGTAGTACCAATTCCCTAAAGGCTTGGTAAAAATAAACTTTTATTTTTAGGAATCGGTAATGGGGAATGGGGAATATGAGAGTCCAATTCCCCATTCCCCATTGCACAAGTAGTGTGACACTTGACTAGTGCAGAATATAGGTTATTCGTTTTCCGCGTTCAGTGGGAGCGTGACGGTTAAGGTTGTACCAACGCTCTCTGCCTTCTCTACAGATATCTCGCCTCCTTGTAATTCTACGCATTGTTTAACAATTAATAAGCCCAAGCCGCTTCCGGCAACGGCACCGATGTTACTTCCCTCGTGGAACATTTTGAACAGTAATTCTTGGTCGGTTTGAGGAATGTCAGTGCCTGAATCTTGGATGCGAAAGATGGCTTGTTTTTCTTGACAGACAACATCCAGCTTTACCTCGCCCCCTTCTGGAGAATACTTAATCGCATTCAGCAGTAAATTGGTGAGGATGTGACGTAGCAGTTTTTTATCTAGACAAACGGCAGGATATTGGTCTTCGCTGGTCAAGGTAATCGTGTGCCGCAAACCCGCACCTTGCTGTAGTTCTTCAGTCAACTCGCGGCAGAACTCGGTTAAATCGACTAAAGATGGATTCAATTGTAGTTCTTTGGCTTCTACCTTTTTAATCAAGAGGAGGTCATTTAACAGCTGATTCATGCGTTTGACATTAACTTGAATGAGCTGAAGATAATTAAGTGTCTTTTCGTCAGTTTCTGCCTGGGCGTTACTTTCGATTAATTTGGTGCAAGCAAAAATATTGTTGAGCGGGTTGCGCAGTTCCTGGGTAATGACCGAAGCAAAGTAGGAGAAGTGGGATTTCAGGGCACTAAATTCCTCTTCTTTTGCCATTGCTTCACTAGCGGCCACTGCTGCCCGTTTTTGCTCCGTGATATCTCTAACCGTTACGACTACCGCCTCTGGATCGCTGTTGATGTCACTAATTGGGCTAATCGTGTACTCATAATCTCTCATGCCGTCTACGGTAGAAAAGCTAGCTTCATCAGTGATGGGTTGTCCCGTGGTGAATACGCCTGTCCGTTGAGTATCCAATCGTTCCATAAACTCGGCGGGCAACTCTAGCTGCTGCCAAGTCTTACTAATAAAATCGCTTTGCGTCAAACCTAACGCTTGAGCTGCCGCTCGATTCACATAGATGTATTTTCCGGTTGGATCGTATACAAAGAAAAATTCAGGAGTGCTAGAGAGAATATCGTTGAGGATTTTCCCTAGCTGTTCGACTAACGCTGCCAGTTGTTGGGGTTCTGTCTCAAGGCGCAGGATGGGAGTGGCAATCGGCTCTTGGGGGCTAACGTCTGACGGTTTAAGTGCCTGCTGTTTAATGGCTTGCTCCTGCTTAATTGCTTCCTGCTGCGCAACTTTGAGCTGATGAACCTCTGTGATGTCTTCTAACATACAGGTGGCAAAACTTGGTTGGTTGTCAACTCCCTGCACTAGAGAAATTGTCAGCCGTCCCCAGCGCATTGTCTTATCTGGAGCGCGATAGCACTTTTCTCGCTGGTAACAGGGGCGTTTTCCCATCATCAGTTGTTGGAACAGTACCGCCTCTACCCCAGCTTTATCTAAATTCAGCCACTTAGGGAGAATTGTCTGCAATTCTTGTGAGTTATAACCCAGCATTTCCTGTAGCGATCGGTTACTCTCGATCAAGCGACCCTGGCTATCTAGGAGTGCTATGCCAATGGCTGCATTTTCAAACATGGAGCGGAACAACCCTTCATGCCGCTGTTGGGCTAACTCTGTACCTTTACTGGCACTAAGGTCTTGCAATTGCCAGCGCAAGCCCAGCACTTGACCTTGCGAGTCTTGTATGGGTGTCACTGTGAAAGATACTTCAAAGAAGGCATCGCGCCAACGCTGAAGCTGAACTTGCCAATTTTTAATTGACTCGCCCCTTTGTAGCTGACTCAGCTTGGCGTAGAAGTCCCGACGTTTTTGGGGGTTAATAACAACAACTAAGGGTTTGGTGATAAGACGCTCTGGGGAAATGTTGAGCAACTGCCCTACCGTCTCGTTAGCTTCGAGGATCGTTCCGTCTTTTGCGGTCACTAGGTAGCCGTCTGGGGCAAACTTAAACAGTTCCTGGTAACGTTGGCGCTCGGCTTCTACGACTGTGTAGCTTTTGGCTAATGCTTCTTTCTGTTGGCGTAGTTCCTCGGCAGCGACTTGTAACTCTTGCAGAGAAAAAGATAGTCCTTCCAAGCTCTCCTTTAACAGGTCTTTAGGTTGGGTAGGAAATTCTTCAGCGTATCGCTCCATTTGTGTGGATGACTTCGGCAGTTCGTCCACTCGTTGCCACAGTTCTTCTAAACGTTGAAGGGACAGGGCGAGTTGTTGGTCAAAAATTTCTTCGGTCATGAATCAGGCACCTCATCCTTGTGTAGAAAACTACCCAGTACCAACTTCTGGCAAAACGATCGCAACAACTTACTACATACTCGGAACGATTGCTGGCAGCACACCGCCCGAATGACATACCCCAAGTTGAACAGGTCAACTCAGCAGCAAAAGTACATCATGCCAAATTTTTGTAGCCACCTGATTGAGAGGTGTGACCAAGAAAGTGACTCGGTTTTGAGGGATATTGGTATTGGGTAGCTGAATAGATTGGCAGCTACGTGGAAGTGCTGGCGTTACGGGAGGCGTTTTGTCGTTGTTTGTTTCTTCTAAAAAATTTTCGATCTTTTGCACAACGACGTTTCTCCTGGCACTTCTGGTTGGCTGTCAGCCCTCTGCCCTACAAGCTCCTGTCTCCTCTACTGGCAAGCTACCCGCTTGTGCCCAGCAGCCAGAAGCCAATTGCAATTGCTCTGACTTCAAGTATCAAGAAGATGCCCAAGTCGTCCTTGATGCCGACAAGAGCGACCGACATGGATTAGATGGTCAAAATAAAAATGGGCGGGCTTGCGAAAGCCTACCATCCCGTACTGCGTCAACAAGCACCTCCTCTAGTTCCTTACCTCAGACCGCTTCTCGTTCATCTGTCGGCGTTCACCTTACTCTCGGTAATCCCAGCAAGGCCACCACTAGCACTAGCAATGGCGATAATTACTTGGTGGAGAAGCCGCAGTACGTGCTGTCTTATAACAAGACGAAGGGAACTCCTAATTGGGTTAGCTGGCAACTAAACCGTTCCTGGTTAGGCAATACCCAGCGTCAAAATAACTTTCGTCCTGATGAAACATTGCCCAGTGACTGGTATCAGGTCAAGCCTAGCGACTATACCAACAGTGGCTATGATAAAGGGCACATGGCTCCTTCTGCTGACCGAACTAAGACGATCGCAGATAATTCCGCCACCTTTCTCATGTCGAACATGGTTCCCCAAGCGCCCGACTTAAATCAAGGGCCGTGGGCTGACCTTGAAGAGTATTGCCGAGAGCTTGTGAGTCAGGGCAAAGAACTTTATATCCTAGCAGGCACTCAAGGAAAAAAAGAAGCGATCGCCTCTGGCAAGGTTACAGTTCCAACAAAAACCTGGAAAATTATCGTAGTTCTGGATCGCCCCAATCTGGGCGTCGCAGGTGTTACTACCAAAACGCGAGTCATCGCTGTCGAAATGCCTAACTCACAGGGAATTAGAAACACTAATTGGAAAACCTATCGAACTACTGTCCAGAAAATTGAAGCTGTTACAGGCTATAACTTTTTGTCCAATGTCTCTATATCTATTCAAAAAGTCATAGAGAACCGTGCTGATAATCAATAAAAAAATCAGCTAAGTTGACTCCTGATAAATCAAGACTAATGCAGGCATCACACGCGACGAAAGACCAATTTGAGTCTGACTGACTTGGAAGTTGTTGATGGTATCAACGCCATTACCCCTTGCCAGGACAACGGGGTCCGGCCTCCCCTAAGCCAGATGGTATTCTTGCCCTTACCACCATCAATGCGATCGCATTTTGTATCTCTCAATTGCTGCTTGAGTTATTTTGGGTCTTTGGAAACTTACACTTGACCTCAATTTCAAAATTACTCTCGGCTGAACCCTCGGTTACAAATGGAATGCCAGTTTTCCCACCTAGCTTGATGCCAAATTTAACCGTTATCTCTTCGACTTCCGCTTCACTAAAATTCTTGAACGCTCCAACTGCAAACTTGGTATAGCCGCGAATTTTTTCATGAACTTTCTGGATGTCAACCGTGGGGCGAAGGGAGCGAGTTCCAGGTTCCTCGTCGTCTGATTCTGGCAAATCGGAGACTGTCTTTGACTCAATAAAAAGCTCGTACTCTTGACCGTCTTCTTTGACAAGCAGGCGTTCTACTTCTGACATCAGCAGCCTCGGCTAATTTGCGGGTTGTTATGTTGGTAAGGATAATCTAAAACTTTCGGATGCCTGGTTGGGCAGAATGGCTCGATATGCACTGGTGATTGGAGTTGCCGCCTATAATAACTTCCGCAATCTGGAGAAGGCTGTCACAGATGCAGAAGCGATCGCGCAGCTTCTAGAACGACAGGGAAATTTTCAGGAGGTTAAACGCTTACCTGCCAAGTGGCTCAAGGATGAGAGTCGCTGGGCGATTGCTGGTGACAAGAAACTTACTGGTAAGGAACTGGGGAATGCACTGAGACTCTTTCTCTTGGAGCAGGCAGCTAAGAATGAAGCAGTGATTTACTTTGCTGGGCATGGTTTCCCTGTGTCTAGTTGCATGGGAGTGGAGGAGGGATATCTTGCCACTTCTGATTGTGCTGAGGATGGACGGAATGCGATTCCACTAAGACATTTCAATGCTTTGATGGTGGAATCTGACCTCAGTAGTCTGGTGGTAATGCTGGATTGCTGTTACGCCGGAACGTTACTAGAACGGCAACTCCTAGAGCCAGCCTTCACAGCCTTCAATACAAAGCGGGATTACTACCTGATTACTGCCTGTCGTGGGTTTCAAAAAGCCTATGAAGGTGTGGAACATGGTGTTTTTACGGGAGCAATTCTCAAGGGACTTACGGCTGAGAATGCTGATGAAAAGGGGCAGGTGAGTGGTGATCGCTTGTTTGATTGTATTGCATCGGAACTCAAGGGCAGTGGTCAAGAACCAATTCGCATGGGTTGGGGGCGATCGCTAATATTAGTCCAGCATCAGCCAAAAAAGACAGCAGTGGTTGTCGATGAAACTTGTCCTTATCAAGGGTTGGAGCCTTTTGGCAAAGAGCAGGCGCGATTCTTTTTTGGGCGGGAGAAGGTTGTCCAGTTGCTGATGGAAAAGCTGGGGCAAGCTAATTTTGTGCCAATTATTGGGGCGTCGGGGAGTGGCAAGTCTTCTGTGCTTCAGGCGGGCTTAATTCCTCAGCTAGAGAAAAAAGGCTGGCGAGTATTGGAACCGATTCTGCCAGGATTTGAGCCGTTAGCGGAGTTGAAACGAGCGTTGACTGGGCTATTTGGGCGAACGGAAGTTCGAGAGGTTTATTCCTTGCTGGAGACGGATGGTTTACCTCCGGTGATTGAGCGACTCCCTGGTTGTGACCGGTTGTTGTTGGTGGTAGACCAATTTGAAGAGATATTTACAGTTTGTCCCAAGGAAGAGGAGAGACGCCGATTCATTGAGTTGCTTACCCAGGTGGCTGAGATTCCCGATTCGCGTTTGGCAATTGTGACGACGATGCGCGCGGATTTTCTGGAACCTTGTTTGCAGTATGAATCGC
>JALYGX010000578.1 GCA_030776905.1 Cyanobacteriota bacterium
AGCTCAAGACCCATAGATGGCCTGAGGGATTGATTTTTGTAATTGCTATGTGGCTGTTGAGCCGACTCGTAATCGTCGTTGCCATACAGCTTATTGCTCCTATCAGTGACAAAATACCTGTAACTCATAGCGGTATATTGCCACTGGGTTTTCATCCCAACTTTGTTCCCGAAAGCAGTTGGGCGCTTTTCACCCATTGGGACGGAGCTTGGTATCAAAAGATTGCCACTGTAGGTTATGACTATGCCAACGATGGAAAATACCACAGTGTAGCGTTCTTTCCCTTGTTTCCGTTAGTGAGCCATCTAGTTATGGCTCTTGGCTTACCGTTTGAAGTAGCAGGCACACTGGTGAACAACCTAGCATTTCTAGGGGCACTGTTCCTCTTGTACCGTTGGGCCGAAGAGCGCTATGACATCAATGTGGCAAGGTGGGCAACGGCTGTGCTGGCTTGGTTTCCCTTGTCCTTATATGGAACGATAACTTACACCGAAGGATTGTTTCTGTTGGTGACTACAGCCTCTTTGCGAGCATTCGACAAAGGTGAGTATGCAAAGGCAGCTCTGTGGGGGGCAATGGCAACAGCCACTCGGTCTACAGGGTTAATGCTCGTACCTGCCTTTATCATCGTGGCTTGGAAAGAACGGAGACCGCCTCTTGCCTACGCGGCTGCTCTCGCTGCTACTGGTGGGCTGCTTTTGTTCAGTTTATATTGTGCGATTCGTTTTGGAGACCCATTGGCCTTCGTTCATGTACAGCAGGCATGGACATGGCAGCATCCGAATTGGTTGCATATATTTGCTCAGGCTTTAATGTTGGACAAAGAAAATATAACGAGAGTTGTCATGTTCTTTGGTGGGGGTTATTTGCTATGGCACTTACGCTCCAAGCTCCCGGCTGTTGCTGTTGCCTATGGCTTTTGCACTATGGCGATGATCCAATCCACTGGCAATCTCAGCTCCGTCAGCCGCTACGCTTACGGGATCGTGTCGCTTTCCCTAGCTCTGGGCTTAGTGTTAGCCAAGCGTCCTCGTTGGGGATACCCCCTGATGGGCTTCTTCTCTATGGTGCTCGTTTACTATGGCATTCGGTTTGCTTGGTGGTATTGGGTGGCATAAGTGCCGCCTTGTTGCCTGAAAATGAACAAACATTGTTTTATCAAGAACCCATCGTCCAGTACTATCTGCAATTAAGTAGATCATTCTTATTACCCAATTCTGAGGATGGATGAGCTGTGCGTCCGAAGTATTCTTTTATCATCCCGGTCTACAACGAAGAAGAAACGCTTCTAGAAATGTACCGTCGGGTTCGTGCCGTAATGGATCGGATGGACGATGCAGTTGAATTAATCCTGGTTAATGATGGTAGCCGCGATCGCTCTCTTTCTCTGTTACGAGACCTCCATGAGAAAGATTCGCGAGTTTGCTACCTCAGCCTTGCTCGTAACTTCGGTCATCAAATTGCCGTCACGGCTGGTCTGAATTATGTGCGCGGTGATGCGATCGTTATTCTCGATGCCGATTTACAAGACCCGCCAGAGTTAATCCCCGATCTCGTAGAAAAGTGGAGACAAGGCTATCAAGTCGTCTATGCTCAACGCACCCAGCGACGCCAAGAAAGCTGGCTCAAACGCCTCCCTGCTTACGTGTTTTACCGGGTCATGCAGCGTTTGGCAGATGTGGATATTCCCCTGGATACGGGAGACTTTTGTTTAATGGATCGTCGAGTAGTGGACGTTCTCAATAGGATGCCAGAACACAACCGCTACATTCGAGGACTGCGCTCCTGGGTCGGTTTGCCACAGACTTCAATCCACTTTGAGCGTGAACCCCGTTTTGCGGGTGACGTGAAGTACACGTTTCGCAAGTCTTTATCCCTGGCGGCAAATGGTTTAGTTACCTTCTCTAGAGTACCCCTACGACTCTCCACCTACGTTGGTTTACTAGCCGCCGCTGTTGCGGTTTTGATGGCGCTGCTTGTGCTTTACTGGCGCGTTTTTACGCCCCATTCTCCGTTGACAGGCTTTGCCACAATCTTGATTGCCGTCTTCTTTCTCGGTGCCGTACAGCTCGTTAGTATTGGCATTTTGGGTGAGTATGTGGGGCGCATCTATGAAGAGGTAAAGGGTAGACCTCTGTACGTGTTATCAGAAGTGGCAGGATTTACTGAGGAGCAGGCTGCTTATAAAAATTAGAGTTCAAAGAAGGGCAAGTCAAGTTAAGCGATCGCCGATAACTATGACTTTAGACAAGACTCGCCCCTCAATTAGATAGGCTTTGATTTGGAACGTCTTCAGAGAATTCCTCGAAGCTTACGGGTATGTTCTACCAAACTTTCAGCAAACTGATCGAAACGCTGCGAGAGTTTTTCATCTAACAGTTTGCCATCTTCACCAAACGCTTTCCAAGATTGACCGATCGCAATTTGCTCTGGGATCACCCAGCCATGTACCCAGCGCATGATTAGGCGTAGCTCGTTGAGTGCATTACTGTTAGAAGGACCGCCTAATACACTAATCAGCCCCGTAACTTTACCAGACAACTGGTCGAAACTCATCAAGTCCAAGGCATTTTTCAGGACGCCACTGACACCCCCATGATATTCCGGTGTCGCCAAAATTAAGCCATCCGCTTCCTGAACTGTTTCGCGCAACCGCATAACATCTGGGTAACCTGGATAGTCATCGCCGCCCGTACAAAACGGCAGATGCATCTGACGCAGGTCAAGTATTTCCGCCGAGGCTCCTAGCGCTTCTACTCGCTGGATTGCTACCGCTAAAGCTTGATAACTAGAAGCGTCAGGTCGTAAACTACCGCCAATTCCAACAATTTTCATCATGTCACTTACTCTCTTTACTCAAAAATCAAAAATACTCAGCTTAACTTAAGGGTTCGTATAAAAATAACTAGCGTAATGCATTGCCCTCTCTAACACCCTTTTTAAGGGATGGGTTGTTGACATTACTCCTCACTCATCGCCACAAAAGGCTAATAACTAAGAATTAATGACGGCGAACCTCTTCACTAAAAAGGTTGGAGTATTTTGATACGAGCCTTAAGTTGGCGTGCAGAAATAAACATAACTGGTGGAATAAAGGTCTGGGGTGTGGGGTGTAGTGTCGGCTTTGGTAGACCGCCGCTTGGAACCTCACTTGTACTGCATCCCTCGCTTCCATTCGTCAAGGTATACCCGCGTTTCTTTACACTACTTAATCAGATAGTCGGCTAGATGCCCTCTATACAGAGATTGAGGAAAACAGCCAATACAGCTTTTAAAAATAAACTCGTTATGAGTACGTATAATATAACGAGTTTTGCTCAATCTAGTCAACGAAGAGGAGAAGCAACGACACAAAGGAGATTTTCAGGTAGTATTCTCTCTCTTGCCTCCCTGTCCCCCTGCCCCGCCGGATGACCTCCAGGCAGATACGGCAGGAATTGAGACAGTTAAACTAGAAATTAGAAAGATCTTTCAACTCCTCGTCACGCCCTTGAAGCGTAACGGACTGTATACAGGAGTTGAGTTAAGGCAGGACGCGCAAGGACATTGTGATGAAAAACAGCTCCTGGATGAGGACATGGATGGGACATAAATCGCTAAACGCTTCGGCAAAAGAACAGGCAACGCGCGATCGCTTTTCCAAGCAAAACAAGCAAAATGCCTTGCCTGTAAACTTCTGGCGTCTTGCCGCAAGTTTGCTGATTTTCCAAGGGGTAGCGTTAGGAACCCCGGCGCAAGCGCAGCAGACAAAGCAAAAAAACCTCAGCTACGGGCAGTTGTTGCAGAAAGTTGAGAATGGCGAAGTCACTAAAGTAGAAATTGACCCAGCCATGAGGATTGCCAAAGTTAAGTTGAGCGGACAAAAGCCAAATGACCCTCCGCAAGAAGTGGTTCTGCTAGAGCAAAATTCCGAGTTGATTGAGAAACTCCGCACCAATAAAGTTGAACTGGAGGTTGAACCCAGTACAGATAACTCGGCAGCTCTGGGTTTAGTCGCCAATTTATTTTTGCTCTTATTGTTATTAGCAGGATTAATGATGATTCTGCGCCGCTCTAGCAATAGCTCAGGTCAAGCTCTAAACTTTGGCAAATCCAGGGCACGGTTCCAGATGGAAGCGAAAACTGGCGTCATCTTCAACGATGTTGCCGGAATTGAAGAAGCCAAAGAAGAACTGCAAGAAGTCGTCACCTTCCTCAAACAGCCGGAACGCTTCACGGCAGTTGGAGCAAAAATACCGAAAGGCGTTCTCCTAGTCGGTCCTCCCGGCACAGGGAAAACCTTATTGGCAAAAGCGATCGCAGGTGAAGCAGGAGTTCCCTTCTTTAGCATCTCTGGCTCAGAATTCGTGGAAATGTTCGTCGGTGTCGGCGCTTCCCGCGTTCGCGATTTATTCAAAAAAGCCAAAGAAAACGCCCCTTGCCTGATCTTTATCGATGAAATTGACGCTGTAGGTAGACAGCGCGGTGCAGGGATCGGGGGTGGGAACGATGAAAGAGAGCAAACCCTCAACCAGTTGCTCACAGAAATGGACGGCTTTGAAGGTAACACAGGGATTATCATTATTGCCGCCACGAACCGACCGGATGTACTGGATTCCGCACTATTGCGTCCGGGACGCTTTGACCGACAAGTGATGGTCGATGCGCCCGATCTAAAAGGACGGCTAGGAATCTTGGACGTTCATGCTCGCAACAAAAAGATTGCTTCCGAAGTTTCTTTAGAAGCGATCGCGCGGCGTACTCCTGGCTTTACTGGCGCTGACTTGGCTAACCTGCTCAACGAAGCCGCCATTCTCACCGCCCGACGGCGCAAAGACGCGATTACCATGCTAGAGATTAACGATGCCGTTGACCGCGTCGTTGCCGGGATGGAAGGCACCCCACTAGTGGACAGCAAGAGCAAGCGGTTGATTGCCTACCACGAAGTCGGACACGCGGTGATCGGCACCCTCTTACCCCAGCACGACCCCGTACAGAAAGTCACTCTAATTCCTCGCGGACAAGCCCGTGGTCTTACTTGGTTTACCCCAAATGAAGAACAGGGGTTAGTGTCCCGCGCCCAGCTTCTAGCTCGCATCACAGCCGCATTGGGGGGTAGAGCCGCTGAAGAAGAAATTTTTGGCGATGCCGAAGTGACTACAGGTGCTGGGGGCGACTTGCAACAAGTAACCTCTCTGGCGCGGCAGATGGTGACCCGCTTTGGGATGAGCGATTTGGGACCTCTTTCCTTGGAAACCCAAGGCCAAGAAGTATTTGTTGGCGGCGGTTTGATGTCGTCGAGGTCGGAATACTCAGAGGAGATTTCCGCCCGCATTGATGCCCAAGTACAGACCATTGTGGAGCATTGTCACAATCAAGCTCGTCAAATAATCCGCGAAAATCGGGTACTCATCGACCGATTAGTCGAGCTGTTGATTGAGAAAGAAACCATTGAGGGCGACCAGTTGCTCCAAATCATGGAAGAGTCCAATCAGTGGAAGACGGATACGCTGGTGGCTTCAAGTTAGGACGTTGCAAAAGGAATGGGGAATTGGGAACTCATACTAAATGAACTGCCTAAAAAACTCGGCATGATTCCCCATTCCCTATTTCCAAAAGTTACCGTGTTCCTACAACTTTAACCCCGTCGTCGTAAGTAACTGGAGGCAGACGGTGAGCCAGGTTGTTGAGCATACATGGCTCGAAGTATCCGTGCTGGATCTATATATTCGTTGGCATACTTCACTGCCCAATGCAGATGAGGTCCGGTAGTACGACCCGTCATCCCCACTCGACCAATTCTGGCTCCCGTTGGTAGCTGTTGACCTTGCCAGATTTGAATGCCGCCCTCCCGGTCAATAAGATAACGACCATTGGCGCTGGTTTCAACGTGCCCTTTCATGTGGCAGTAGACGTGCTTCCAATTTCCGGATTGGATTTTAATTGAGGTGCCGCAGCGAGTATTATCAGAGACTTCTACAACTTGACCCGTCCACCAGTTGCGGATATAGCTTCCCTCTGGTGCTGCCATGTCTAAGCCACTATGAAATTCCGAACCATAACCGCCTGTAGCAGACTGGCGATAGCCAAAGGGAGAGGTATAGGCTAGAAAATTTTCTACAGGAAAGGAACCCGCTTGCCAGTAATTAGCGCTTGCTATCTGAGTTGGTCGAACTTCTGATGCTTTAACGCGATCGCCTGTAAAAAGCGAGAGTGTAATTAAACCCATTAACGTCAGTCCTGCTAAAAGTAGAAAGCTTGGGAGTGAACCCTTGCGCTTGCGGTGCCGTCTGGGCTTAGATTCGTGCTGCATTTCTTCGCTGTTATAGTTAGTGACTACTGTAGGTCGGTAGCTGACACCCGATGTAATACTTTTATTCCTTCTACTTGGCTGAGAGTAGTGAAAGTTCACGTTGTAGATTTTACTCACATAGAGTTAATTCTTCGCAGTATCTTACTCCAACCTCAGCCATGTCGTCTCAGCAGTTTATCGGTGAGGTTTCAAGGTTCTTAGTATTCCAGCAATTCCAGGCTTTTGTTAAGATGCCTTAATAGTTATTGATTGGCTACTCTTCACTATCCTTCAACCAATGCTGACTGAAATCTTTCCGTTTCAATTTGAGTTAAGTGCCACCGCGCTAGCGGGCGCTTCTCTATGGTCGCTAGCATTATATTTGAGTTTCTCCTCCTTGAATCAATGGGTGATGGAGCAATTGAATCGCTGGTTCAACTTTGCCGAACGCTCTCTCTACACTTCAGCTGAGGAATTTGAAAAAACTCGCCCAGCTAGAGAAGCTCAAAACGCTTTCTACGCCTCAATTTTCAGCATCGTTCCCTTTTTAGTTGTTGGCGGATTGTGCAACTATGGTGTTGAACTCAGCCTCGGTCGCAGTTGGGCAATCAGTATGGGTATCCTTGCCTGTATGGGATGTGGTGTCTACGAACTGGGGCGTCGAGATGGTGAATCGCGTTAGTTGTTAGCTGGACATAAGTCTAAAAAGTTTGTGGAGTTCCCAAGTTATTTTTGGATCGGGTCTTGGCGGATTCATCCTCATTTTTTATTTGAGACGTTGGCATATGCGATCGCCTTTCGCCTCGTCCTGCTCAATTCTCGCAAAGATACCATTGCTCCAACTCAACGAAATTCGGTCATTGTCGGTGGCATGGTAGGTGCTTTGGTTGGTGCTAAAGTGCTGGTTTTGCTACAGCATCTATATCTAGCTTGGCAAAATTGGCAAGAATTCCTCTTGCTCCTAATTCAGGGAAAAACCGTAGTGGGAGCACTGCTGGGTGGCTTAATCGGCGTCGAGTTGACGAAAAAAATGATTGGCGTGAATCGGTCAACGGGTGATGCGTTTGTTTATCCTTTGATTGTAGGGACAGCGATTGGGCGGATCGGGTGTTTCTTAACGGGATTAAGCGATCGCACTTACGGCATTGCTACGACGTTGCCTTGGGGAGTGGATTTTGGCGATGGTATTTACCGACATCCCACCCAGTTGTATGAAATTGTATTTTTAGTACTATTAATAATTTTTCTAAAAATTCGTACTCGTTATCATCGGCAAGAAGGAGACTTATTTAAGTTTTACATGATTGCTTATTTAAGCTTTCGCCTACTGGTTGATTTCATCAAGCCAGATTTTCACCCACTTTTAGGGCTAAGTGCAATCCAGATTGCGTGTATTTTAGGCATTTTGTATTATCATCGCAGCAGTGCCCAGATGTTTAGGTTCAGGCGCACTGTTAAATCAATAGTCTAATCTCTAGGTTTTTATTTTTTATTCAAAATTTCTGTAGGGCGCACGGAGTAACTATTGATGCAATTATCACCGTACTCCTGAACGGTGGTTGCTATTTGATATTAGCCTTGCCCAGGTAAGTTTGACCTAATAAAGTGATTCCTTTACCAGTTGAGCAAGGTTTTGCGCGGCTCCAGGTTGACCTCGAACACTACGGAGTTGCGATCGCATTTCCTCTAACTTTTGCGGATGCTCTAAGTAGTCGAGAACGAGTTGTGCGACTTCAGAAGGCTGGAGTTTCCCAACCAATTCCGGCACAATCTCTTTCTGTGCCCAAATATTAGGCCATGCAAAGAGACGCTTTTTGCGTAAAACCTGCTGTAAAATAATAAGATTAATTATTCTAGCTAAACCGTGCCCAACTCCTGGTAAACGAGCCAGAATACCAGGTAACCCATCCCAAGCACGCATGGCATCGAGTTGTTGGGTAGGCAATAAAACAATCATCGGTACAGTAAGAGAACCTAACTCAGCCGTATTAGCGCCAACAGTCGTCAAGCACAGACAACATTGAGATAACAAATCGTGGGCAGGAAAGGACTTCCAGAGTTCAATACATAAGCCACTGGATGTCTTGAGAAAAGGTCGCTCGCGGCTATCAGTAGCGGGGATAATTAGTTGAGCTTTTGCCCATCCTAATTGCTGAATCAGGGGATTTTGTTGAGAGTCAGCAAAACGAGCCAACGTTGAGAAATCCAACGTTGGAGCAACCGGAATCACAAAGCGAGTTTGGGGTCTGCACGAGTGGATGTGTTCAGCGATCGCTAAAGTCAAGGGCACTCCTTGGGCAAGTTTCGCCGATTTTGACCCAGGCAGCAAGCCAATCAGTTCAATTGAAGATTGGGGACTGGAGACGGAGGAAGACGTTGTTGAGCTTAAATCTTCCCAATTCCCAATTCCCACATCTGCCATCAAATCTCCGACTACTGTCAATTTGTGGGCATACTTCTTAGGAGCATTTGCAATAAGCTGTGGTTTCATAACGCCAAACTGGTCAATCCAGCGATGCCAACGGGCGTCCCACTCGGCATAAACAACTGTGCGATAGCCCAAGCGTCTGCCAATGACGACGGGAAAAAATTGGTCGCCGCCTAAGAAGACAACAACACCCTTCTCGCGCCAGTCCCAGTTTTCTGCTGTCTTGCCCCAAAGCAAGAATGGCAAGAAATGTTCAGCATCCTGAACTCGGTCTACTTCAGGATAAGATTTTGCGATGGCAGCTTCTTTACCCGTTCCATTCGGACAAGGGGACAGCACTACCGAAATGCGAACTAAAGAGCAAAGGGCGCTATCGTGTCCCGCTTCGCTAACGTCCCCTAGCTGTTGTCGCAATGCTCTCACCACAGGTCGCACCCAAGTTGTCACCTCCCCCGGCCCATTTGAGAGAATTAAAATATCAGCCGCTTGCACTCTACACTCCTGCCTAACTTGACCACGACCGATGCTATGTCATTGATGCTAGCAAGAGCAAATATGTTCTTTTTCAAAAGTAGCTACTCAACTCCTGCTCTCCAGCGCTACCCTTGACGAAGAGGGTTGAGTCAGTAAGACTATGAACGAACCTCTTGTCCAAACTTGACTAGCTGTACGAACAGCAAAAAGACGCCCTAATCCTATAAAAGATTACAAGTTCGGAGTTGTCGGAGGATGCCTCTACCCCGCCCACATTAATGTAAGCGTTCCGGTAATTCGCTTAATTGGTGACGCTTCATAAGTCATGAACGAAAAGAATACTAGACCCTATGCGCGTTCTAATCCTCGCTGATGCTTGCAATCCTGACTGGCCTTCTTTGCCAATTTTCGGGTACAAATTCGCCTGTGCGATCGCCAATCACACCGATGCTGTAGTCGTTACCCAAATTCGGAATAAGCCAAACATTGACCGAGATGGAATGGGTAAGGCTGAAGTCGTTTATGTGGATACGGAAAACATCGCAGCCCCAATATACAAGCTTGCCACTGTGCTGCGTGGCGGCGAGAAGGTTAGCTGGTCACTTCAAATGGCGATGAATTACCCTAGCTATCTTGCTTTCGAGCGGGCTGCCTGGAAACATTTTCAACAGGACTTACAAAATGGGCGCTTCGATCTCGTTCATCGCATTACTCCGGTGTCACCAACGCTGCCTAGTCCTATGGCTAAATGGAGCCCGGTTCCTTTCTTATTCGGACCAATTAACGGCAACCTGCCTTGGCCTAAGTATTTCATGAGTGAGCTGAACCGCGAGCGTGAGTGGGTGAATTACTTGCGCAATGCTTACAAATTGATGCCCTACTATCGCTCAACTTATGCTCGTTCAGCGGGTATTCTGGCGGCCTTTGAGCACACCATTGCCGACTTACCAGCTAATGTTAAATCGAAAACAATTAACTTTTGCGAACTTGGCTTCGACCCAGAGCAATTTACTCCCCCAAGCCGACAGCCCCAAACAAAGATGACAATGCTGTTTGTTGGGAGGTTAGTGCCTTACAAGTTGCCAGAAGTCGTGATTCGTGCTGTTGCTGCCAGTTCAATTTTGCAGCAGCATAAGTTACTGATTGTTGGCGAAGGACCGGAGCGACCCAGATTGGAGAAAATTATCGAAGAACAGAATCTCAGCGAGTGCGTTGAACTTGTCGGTCAGAAATCCCAAACCGAGGTGGGAGAACTGATGCGCCAAGCTGAAATTTTCGCCTTTCCTTCTATTCGTGAAGTAGGAGGTGGGGTGGTTGTTGAGGCAATGGCGTCTGGCATGGCTTGTGTTGTGGTTGACTACGGTGGACCGGGTTCGCTTGTCAGGTCAGATTGCGGGATTAAAGTCCCGATGGGAGACTTAGATCATCTCGTCAAGCGTTTTACGGAGGAACTCGAACAGCTCGTTACAGATCCCGATCGCGTTGAACGCTTGGGACTCGCCGCACACCAGCACGCTATGACCAATTACTCCTGGGATGCCAAAGCCAAGATGGTGTCGGAAATTTATAACTGGGTCACTGGATCTCGTGAGGTAAAACCCGATTTCTTAGAGCCGCCAAATACGTTTGTCCCTGACCCTGCCTAAATCTACGGGTTCAAACCCTCGCCAAGATTAACAAAACAATTCAGCATCGCCCTTTACAAATGGCGATGCCGTTTTAGCATGAGGCTCTTCAGTTATCCTGTGAAGCAGGGGGAAGAAACAGGTAAGAGTGGTTATAAGCTTTATAAACTCGAATAAGTTACATTATTATTTTTTTTTGTCAATAGGTTAAATATTAAGTTTTAAAAAATAGATTTGAGTAATTACTTCAACAGTTGTCAAGTATTGTAAATAAATATCTCAAAATTTCTATCGAATTGTGTCAGATAACGCCTCAAACTCCCATCTAGCAAGCGTTTTCTGATAGAAACACTTTAGTTGCCGAAACACAAACTGAGTAGAGAAGAGTGAGCGATCGCATCGGGCGGGTTTACCAGATTGTCTAAGAGACGATGGATAACTCAGTCTTAAGAAGCGCCTACCGCCCTCAATTCGGACACTCAGCTTCTGGAGAAGAGAACGCGCATCATTAAGGAGATTCAGCCGCATGTTCACTCACGTCAAGTCCACCATTCGACACATTACCCCAGATACTCTGAACGGGCGTCATTTGCTCAAGGTGGTCTATGTCGTGCTAGAGCCACAGTATCAGAGTGCCCTATCAGCCGCTGTTTGTTCAATTAATCAAAACCAACCAGATTTAGCGATTGAAATCAGTGGCTACCTGATCGAAGAACTCCGCGACCCTGAGAACTACGAAGATTTCAAGCGGGATATTGCCCAAGCCAATATCTTTATTGCTTCACTCATCTTTATTGAAGACTTGGCGGATAAGGTAGTGGCAGCAGTGGAACCCCACCGCGATCGCTTAGACGCCGCTGTAGTCTTCCCCTCCATGCCTCAGGTGATGCGCCTTAACAAACTAGGTAGCTTCTCGATGGCGCAGTTGGGTCAATCCAAGAGTGCGATCGCGCAATTCATGCGAAAGCGCAAAGAGAAATCCGGCGCGGGTTTCCAAGACGGGATGCTGAAGCTATTGCAGACCTTGCCTAAAGTCCTGAAGTACCTACCGATGGACAAAGCGCAGGATGCCCGGAACTTCATGCTCAGCTTCCAGTATTGGCTGGGTGGTTCCTCGGATAACCTGGAGAACTTCCTGCTGATGCTAGCCGATAAGTATGCCATGAAGGGGCGTCATCTGAGTTTCAAAGACCCAGT
>JALYGX010000579.1 GCA_030776905.1 Cyanobacteriota bacterium
CCTGCGTGATGGCATTCAGGTTTGGGAATCTCAAGGAGCCAGATTAGATGGTAGTGATGCCGATAAGATATCAATCATTGAAACGCAGGCTACTACCTACCGCCTTCTGCAAAAAGTCTTAATCGCTCAGAACAAAATCGACGCGGCTCTAGAAATTGCTGAACGGGGTCGGACTCTTGCGTTTGTGCAGTTGCTAGCGACTCGCTCCAACGAAGCCCCAACACTTGCATCTATGATTCCTCCAGCAACGATTGCGCAGATTCAACAAATCGCCAAGACTCAAAACGCAACGCTGGTTGAATACTCACTTATTTACGATCATCTAGATGAACTCGGTCAACCCAAAGCCCAGGAATCCGAACTCTTTATTTGGGTCATTCAGCCTACAGGCGAAGTCACGTTTCGCAAGAGCGACCTCAAACCCCTGTGGCAGGGAAAAACAACTACACTAGCGCAGTTCGTTAACAGTGTACGTCAATTCCTTGCAGAGGGGAGGTGGAACGTTGGTAATTATCGCCAAAAGATTCGACCCTTTGAGCAACTTCATCAAGTCTTAATCCAGCCGATTGCTGATAAACTGCCCACCAACCCAGAAGCTCACGTTATCTTCATCCCTCAACAATCCTTGTTCATGATTCCCTTTTCCCCTCTCCAAGACGCTTCTGGTGAATACTTGATCGAACAACATACTATCCTGACTGCCCCGGCGATAATGCTGCTTTCTTTAACCCATCAACAACGGCAACGTATTCCAGAGTCAGTAAAGGAATGGCTAGTGGTAGGTAATCCCGAACCAATGCCTCAGGATTTCCGCCCTTTACCTGCAGCGAAACAGGAAGCTCTAGCCATTGCCTCTCTCATGAAGACACAAGCGATTACAGGCAAAGTCGCAACTAAAACAGAGATCTTGCAGCGGATGCCTTCTTCACGAGTGATTCATTTGGCTACTCACGCCATACTGGATGAAAGTCAAGGATTGGGGAGCGCGATCGCTCTTTCGGCTTCGAGTACAGACAATGGCTGGCTAACGGCATCTGAAATCCTAGATTTGAAACTTAGCGCCGAATTAGTAGTTCTGAGTGCTTGTAATACCGGGCGCGGTCGCATCACTGGCGATGGCTTCATCGGCTTGTCTAGCTCTGTGATTTTATCGGGTGCTTCCAGTGCGATCGTGTCCCTCTGGTCAATCCCCGATTCGCCCACAGCCTTCTTAATGAAGGAATTTTATCACCACCTCCAGCAGAATCCTGATAAAGCTCAAGCGTTGCGGCAGGCGATGCTGACGACGATGAAAAAACGCCCAGCTTTAAGGGACTGGGCCGCTTTTACGCTGATTGGTGAAGCGGAATGAGGACATTTTGACGGCTTAAATCTCAGGCTCGTGTTAACCCAGTATCCTTACTAATTGCTATGACAAGTTAAATTTCAGCTAGACGATGCTGAAGCATTTGAGGAAATTGTGCATAGTACTGTTGGTTAAGCGGGGAGGGATGGGGTAGCGGTAATAAAGTTACCGGACGTTCGTGCTGTTTCCCTCGCTCATCTTGAGCATGAAGGATAATTTGAATGCTGGCAGTGTACCGATCGCTTTGGGCAAAAAACTTTGCTAGTACGCCTTTGGGGGCGTAAGGCGAAAACCATTTAAAGGCTTCATTGCCTAGCGTCATAATGCGATCGCCTTGCCAGTGGAGTACCAGTAGTTGTTCCAGGAAAGGACGAAATCGCTTCTTGACAGCTTCCGAATAAGCTTTGTTACCAGGTGGTTTGTAAGGGACGGTGTTCGTAAGAATGACGCGATCGAGAACAGCTTGCAAGTCTGTATTATCCCTTGGTTCTTGGTGATGAAGGGCGCGGTAGAGACCTTTACGGACGAGTTTGCCAGCAGCACCATAAAGGGGTTGCTGGGCGCGAACTTCGTCTTTGCCTAAATCGCGAGCAAAAATACACAACGGGCTTTCCAGATTGCCTGCATAGAGAATGGGCTGGAGAGGGTCTAAATTGGCATCTCGATAAACGGGTTCATCTACAGGAAAAGGCTCGCGTTGGGCTTCTGTGTAAACTTGGGCAATCAACTGGTCGATGTCTGACATGGCAGTTAGTTTGTTAATCTGATTCAGGACGGGTATCTTGCCCGTCCCACAAGAGATATGCTACACATCAACTTGTCAGTGAAAGCAATGGCAACTTATCACAGCAAGCTGGCAGAATCCGCATCCAGATATAAGGTTGCATGAGCTTGTGTCCGGAGGACTGAAGCGGGGCAGTTGGTACTAATTGAACCCAACAACATCTCTTTCACCGCTTTAGCCTTGCGTTTTTCTGGAGCGAGGCAGAGAATTTTTTTAGCAGAGCAAAGCATGGGGATAGTTAGGGTAAAAGCGTATTGCGGTACGGATTCGATGCTAGGAAAATAACCTCCATCGACCTGTTGCTGGCGCGTGGGTAATTCCAGCTTTACCAGTTTCACGCGATGAGTATCATTGAAATCAGCCACAGACGGCTCGTTAAAAGCCAAGTGCCCGTTTTCACCCAGACCAAGGCAGCAAAGGTCTATCGGCTGTGCTAAAAGAAGTTTGGTATAGCGATCGCCTTCTTCTAACGGTTGCATTGCATCGCCTTCGATGTAGTGAAATGCAAAGGGCTTCACTTGATTTTCTACTCGTTCGCGCAAGTAGCGACGGAAACTGGCAGGATGGTTGGCGTCAATTCCCAGATATTCATCTAAATGGAAACAGGTGATTCGCTGCCAATCCACCCCACCTAAAGCGATCAACGCTTCTATAAATTTGATTTGAGAGTTGCCTGTCGCCAGCAGTGCAGTTGCCGAACCCTGTTGAGTAAGAATGTCCTGCAAATAGTGTTGTACGCTCTTCGCCACATCCTGCGCTAGTTCGGCTTGAGAGTTGTAGACGAGCACGGATAGAGCATCAACTTGAAACGTTTTGATAGGTGTGGGTAAGTGTGAACTGATTTTTCTATCAGACATTTTAGGGAAGTGACGAATAATACCAATTGGTTTTAACAAGGATACAATTAGTCCGGTTCACAGTTTATAGTTCATAGTTCCTGGTTAATCTAAATTCGTTGTGACGAACAAGCTTAATATTCGACCCTACCGCAAGCAAGAATAGCCAACAAGGCATTTAAGAAAACTAACAATAAATGATGAGTTCTTTAATAGCCTCTCTAAAAGCTTTAGAAAACTCAATGCCTATAACCTAAGAGAGTTAACTCAATAGGGATTATTCAGTCAGATTGATGCGGAGCTATAGGGCTGAGTGGTCATCTTCACGTTATTCCTGATTCCTTCGCCATCTCATCTCAACAACTCTAGGTATCTTTTTTAACTGCGGCAAAAGCTGCTTAGTACAGTTTCCGGAAAGATAGCGTCAATGCTCATCTGTGTGAGAAACGCAGGCAGCAAGTGTTGGACGAGAACCCGTTTCCTATCCAGCGATAGTTTTTTCCTAGGAAAAGCGATCGCTAAACTATCTAATGTGATTGAAAGCCTTAAGATACTAATGCTGGAGATGAAACTCTTCTACCTCCATCAAGAGAGCAAGTAGAGGCAATGCTAAGTAAACTAAACTATGACTGACTCCTCAACCTCTCTACCAACACCTGACTTTCAAGTTCTATTTGAGTCAGCACCCAGTTCGTATCTCGTATTGACACCAGATTTTACAATCGTGGCGGTGACTGATGCTTACTTACGGGCAACGATGACGAAACGGGAGGATATTCTGGGGCGTGGGGTGTTTGATATCTTCCCTGATAATCCTGACGAGCCAAATGCTACGGGAGTTCGTAACCTGCAAGCCTCACTGGAAAGCGTGCTGCAAAATCGTGCCCCGCATACGATGGCGGTGCAGAAGTACGACATTCGTCGCCCCGAATCGGAGGGTGGTGGATTTGAGGAACGATATTGGAGTCCCATCAATACACCCGTCTTTGGCAATGACGGACAGCTTGCTTATATCATCCATCGTGTCGAGGACGTAACGGAGTTCATATGCATCAAGCAGCAGGAAATCAAGGAACACAAGCTCACGGAAGCGCTGCAAAAACGTACCGAGCAGATGGAAGCTGATATCTATCTCAGGGCGCAAGAGTTACAAGAGGTCAACAGACAACTGCAAGCCGCCAATGAGGAATTGGCAAGGGCACGCGATGAAGCACATCAGGCACAGGAGAGAATCACGACTATTCTCGAAAGTATTACGGATGGATTCACGACTGTCGATCGCAATTGCTGCTTCACCTACGTTAATGAAGAAGCGGCGCGGCTTTTGCAGACACCTCGCGAAGAACTGCTGGGCAAGCAGGTGTGGCAGGAGGCGTTTCCAGAGGCGGTGGGGACGGCGTTTGAGCGAGAATTTCAGCAAGCAATGGCGGGTCGGGTTACGGTTGAGTTTGAACAGTTATACGCGCCGTTAAATAAATGGTTTGAAATTCACGCCTATCCCTGTGCAGAGGGTATTTCAATTTATTTTCGGGATATCAGTGAGCGTAAGCAGTCAGAAGAGGCACTGCGGACAAGCGAAGAACGGTTCCACCTGTTGTTGGAGAATGTCAAGGATTACGCCATTTTCTTCCTCGATACCGAGAGGCGTATTACCCGTTGGAATTTAGGAGCAGAACGCATTTTAGGCTATCAGGAAGCCGAGATATTGGGTCAATCTGGCTCAATTATCTTTACACCTGAAGACCGCCAACAGGGCGCAGACAAGTGGGAATTAGACAAGGCAGAGGCGGAAGGTCGGGCTGAGAACGAACGCTGGCATGTGCGGAAGGACGGTTCCCGTTTCTGGGGGAGTGGCATTGTCACACGGTTACAAGATGAGACGGGACAGCTACGAGGCTTTGCTAAAATCATGCGCGACATCACTGAACGCAAGCAAGCGGAAGACGAACGCAACGAACTACTTGCTCGTGAACAGGAAGCACGCGCAGTTAGTGAAGCGGCACGAAGTGCAGCCGAAGCGGCAAATCGCATCAAAGATGAGTTTCTCGCTGTCCTCTCCCATGAGTTGCGCACGCCACTCAATCCAATCCTGGGCTGGTCAAAACTGCTGCGAAAGTCGCTTCGCGACTCGCCCGAAGGGCTAACGCGCACATTTGATAAGAAAACTGCCGACCGCGCCCTAGAAACCATTGAGCGCAATGCCAAGTTGCAGATTCAACTAATTGAAGACTTGCTGGATGTTTCTCGGATTCTGCGAGGCAAGCTCAGTCTGAATATCTGCCCAGTCGCTCTACCAAGCACAATCGAAGCCGCAATGGAAACGGTGCGCTTGGCGGCTCAAGCCAAGTCGATTCAGATTCAGACTGTGCTTGACCCCTCTGTGGGGCTGGTTGCCGGCGATCCAAACCGTTTGCAGCAAGTTGTCTGGAATTTGTTCTCCAACGCCGTTAAATTCACACCCAACGGAGGTCGAGTGGAAGTCCGATTGGAGCGCATTGACTCTCAGGCTCAAATAAAAGTCACTGATACAGGAAGGGGGATTAGCCCGGATTTTCTGCCTTATGTTTTTGATTACTTCCGTCAGGCAGATAGCACTAGTACAAGAGCATTTGGTGGACTGGGGCTGGGTTTAGCGATCGTCCGTCACTTGGTAGAACTGCACGGGGGGACTGTTTGGGCAGAAAGTCCAGGAGTTGGGCAGGGGACAACCTTTACCGTCAGGCTCCCATTAAGCGCAATTCCCCCTAAGACAAATCAGGGTAGTAGGCAACCCGATTGCCTTCTAGATTTAAGTGAGCTAAAGATTCTGGTTGTCGATGATGAAGTTGATTCGCGTGAATTTGTTGCCTTCGTGCTTAAACAGTATGGGGCAGTCGTGACAGCAGTGGCATCGGCAGGAGAGGCACTAGAAGCACTAGCTTTAGAGAAGCCAGATTTGCTGCTGAGTGATATTGGAATGCCCGAAATGGATGGGTATATGTTGATACGTGAAATCAGAGCGATGCCGCCAGAGCAAGGAGGACAGATTCGGGCGATCGCCTTGAGTGCCTATGCTAGTCAGGGTGACTCTCAGTTAGCTCTTGCCGCAGGTTTTCAGAGACATCTAGCCAAGCCAGTAGAACCAGCCGAATTAATTGCGGTGGTTGCAACCCTAATTGTATCCGCTTAGAATCCCCTCGGCTTCAGCCAGCGGAGTGTCAAATCAAGCATCATAGTCTCCCCGCCTCGCTTTCCGGCTGTTGTGATGTTCACGGCGATTGTTTAAGTAGTCATGCAGCCAACTATCACCACGTCCGATCAAATCATCTAAATCTAAATTCCACAAAATCACGGTTTTGTCTTTACTAGCAGAGGCGAGTAATTTGCCATCGGGACTGAAAGCTACCCCAAAAACGCGATCGCTATGACCTTCCAAGGTTTTGATTAAATTGCCGTCCCGACTCCAGAGGTTCACCGTTTTATCATCGCTGGCAGAGGCAATCAACTTCCCATCCGGGCTAAAACTTACCCAATTGACCGCACCATTATGCCCCTTCAAGGTAGCGATCAGATTGCCATCTCGACTCCAAAGGTTCATCGTTCCGTAATTACTGGCAGAAGCAATCATCCTGCCGTCTGGACTGAATGTCACCCAATTCACTGCACCATTATGGCAGTCCAAGGGTTTAATCAAAGTTCCATCAATTTTCCAGAGTTTTACCGTTTTGTCATTACTAGCAGAGGCAATGATCTTGCCGTCTGGGCTGAAACTCACACCTTGAACCTTATCACTATGACCTTTTAAGGTTTTAAGCGGGGTGCCGTCTGCTTTCCAAAGTTTCACGGTTTTGTCGGCACTACTGGAAGCGATCAGCTTACCATCGGGTGAGAAACTGACGCTAGTGACCGCATTTTCATGACCCCATAAGGTTTTGAGCAACGTCCCGTCAGTTTTCCAAAGTTTAATCGTGTTGTCTTCACTGGCAGTAGCGATGGTCTGACCGTCTGGGCTAAAACTGCTATTCGTAACTTTATCCGTATCCCCCTTAAGCACTGAGACCAAGACGCCATCCCGATGCCTGAGTTTAACAGCTCCATCCCAACTGCTGGTAGCAATTATTTCCTTATTAGAGTTAGGGCTGAAGCTGACACTACTGATTGCATCACTATGTCCCTTGAGGGTTTTGAGTAATTTGTTATCGCGCTCCCACAATTTAATTGTATTGTCAGCACTAGCACTGGCGAGGGTTTGACCGTTAGAGCTGAAACTAACACTCTGAACTAAATTTCCATGCCCTTGTAGGGTTTCGATCAAGATGCCGTCACGGCGATTCCAGAGTTTGATTGTGTTGTCTGCACTCGCACTGGCAATCCTCTGACCATCACGGCTAAACGTGACGTTGAGAACCCAATTACTATGCCCGTTTATGGTTCTGATGAGTACACCGTCAGGACGCCAAAGTTTGACCTTACTATCTGCACCTGCACTGGCAATTATCTCGCCATCTGGGCTGAAATTCACACTCATGACAGCATTATTGTGTGCCTTCCAGCTTTTGAGAAACGTGCCATCACGACGCCAGAGTGCGATCGCCCCATCTCTACTGGCGGAAACAATTCGCTGACCATCTGGGCTAAAGCTGACCCCCAAAACGCGATCGCTATGTTTGAGAGTTTTTAGCAAAGTGCCGTCAGTTTTCCAAAGTTTCACGGTTTTGTCCCAGCTAGCACTCGCAATTAGCTGACCATCGGGACTAAAGGTAACACTACTGACGCTACCCGTATGCCCCACTAGGC
>JALYGX010000580.1 GCA_030776905.1 Cyanobacteriota bacterium
GTCCCAATCAAATATCTTTATTTGATTGTTCCTTAGTTGCGACTAGAAGAAGAAGAAGGGTAAAGTCCGACCAGAAGAAGAACCAGAAGCAGAGGTTCCAGTTGAGCTGCCAAATCTGGAGAAGGACTGGAAGGCACTTGAAGAAGCAAAGTCACTAATGAAGACGCGACCTGAAGTAGCAAGTCCACTGGCTGAGGCAGATGAACCGGATACTAATTGCACCCCACCTTCAATTTGGTTTTCTTCGCCCACGACTTCCAAATGCTCTAGATCAGAGATAATCATCGAATTACTTCCTTATAGTTTGAAAAGTTGGTTAGCTTGTAACAATCAACTGTCTGTATTTGATTGTTATAAACACTATAGTTAACGCCACTAGAAGCGTGTTGCCATTTTGGCAGATTTTCTATTTAAAAATATCTATGTATTTAGAGGCTATTTGTAAAAAAATATGAAGTATTAAACGAGATTAGTAAAATCATAGTGCTTAACTGCTATAGCCATCTGATTTGAGGAGTGAAATGTTGATTTAGTAGTGCAGGCTTTTAGTCTATACGAGCGGATTCCACGGATAAATTAGGATTGCTTGTAGTTAAATAGTATTTTTTTTAGCTGTGGAATCTGCCAAAATGGCAACATACTTCTAGTGGCGTTGACTATAATGTTTTTCCTAACAATCAAATACAGATAGTTGATTGTGAGAATCTAACAAGCTTTTCAAACTATAAGGAAGTAATTCGATGATTATCTCTGATCTAGAGTATCTGGAAGTCGTCTGTGAAGAAAACCAAATTGAAGGTGGAATCGCAAGTGTAGCAGGTGCAGCGGCAAGTGCAAGTGCAATTGGTACAAATACTGCCTCCTTCTCTGTCGGTACTACTACACTTACCTCTCTCAGCCAGAGCTTCTTCCCCTTCTTCCCCAGAAATTTAGCTTTCTCCTTCTCTCAGGCTATCTCTCGTGCCTCAGCTAGTTAGGCTTTAGGCTGTTTTAGCCTTCCAAAGTCGGTAATCCACAGTTGTTGAGGAAACAAGCTGTTCACCCGGTTTTAGGAAACTAGTGCTATCTTTTTTTAATCTTTAGGTAGGATAGCTTTTGATGGGGTATTCACCCCATCAGTTTCCTGATTAGAAGAAAAAACGTGCCCAGTTCTTTTGCGCAAAAGAACTGGGCAGAAGTTGAGGGAATAGATAATTAATGATTCAAGAGAGTTTTCATTACAATCCTTAAACGCCTAGCTAATTGAATTCAGAAAACCCTTGATTCTTAGGTAGCAGCCACTTAATTTTAAGTGAATTGGATTCTAAGCTGTGAGCTAAATTGCCACCTCGTACCTGTGGTTGTTGTTCGTTAATGACTTCTAGATAATCAAGATCAGTAAGCTGGCTCGTATGTTGCCGTAAGGGTGCGTTATTAGACCTGGTTTCAGAGCCTTGGATATCTGGTTTTATGTTATTTGTTTCATGTCCCCTAGAGCTGCCAACTTGGCAGTTTTCTTTTACCAATCGGTTGTAGGTTCGGTACGGAATGTAGTGTAAAGGGTTGTAGCCCATACAACGCAGGAGCAAAAAACAAGCCCAAGAATACTTCCCTGCAAGGATTGCTTCCACAATCGGGGTGAGTTGTTCAGGGTTAATTGTTTTGCCAAGCTTGGTATTAGAGTAGGGAATTTGCTGAGTCATAGCGATCGCTGTTTTCATAAAAATGGCATTCCTATGTAATGTCGTTTGCCGTCTGACTAAATGGCGCTCTATAAATTGATGCCACCTTTTTGTAGCTGTCGGATAGGATCTAGCAGGATGTCTGCAAGGCGGCGGCGACGGATAATAATCTCAGCGCTGGCTGTCTGACCCGCCTTGAACTGGATAGGGCGATTATTGGCAGTGACATAGTTGCGATCTAGCGCCACTTCCACCCGATAGACTGGACCGAGTTGCTGGTCGGGTTTAGCATCGGGGGAGATGGACGTGACTTTGCCAGAGACAATGCCATACTCCTGATAAGGGTAAGCTTCCAATTTGACTTGTACGGGCATTCCTGTCTTGACAAAGCCTGCTTCTCGATTGGGTAAGCTAGCCGATAGAACCAGCGGCACTTGCTGGGGAGCCACTTCAGCAACAGTCTGACCGGGTTGAACGACCTCGCCCCTATTCCGAACGTTGAGGGAGGACACGACGCCATCGACTGGCGCATAGAGGAAGCGCTGTTTTAGCTTGGTCTGGGCAGTAGTCAGGAGATTTTTGTTCTCATTAATTTTGGCTTTCAGCTGAGTTGTTTCCACTTGTAGTTGCTGAATTTGCTGCTGTGCCTCTATTTGAGTCCTGCGTCCCTCAGCGTGTTTTAGGGTTAGCTCGGCTTCTAGTCGTGTGGATTCTGCTAGAGTTTGCTGGAGTTCACCTTGACTTTGGGTTAGGGCGCTTTGGCGATCGCGCAGACTCTGTTCGGCTTGGAACAACTGTGAATTAGTGTTCGCGCTCTCTGTCAATTGGCTCTGGGTTATGGCACTAAGGCGATCGCGCAGACTCTGTTGAGCTTGAAACACGAGTTCTTGGGAGATTGCACCATCTGCCAACAGTGGTGCGAGCCGAGCGACGCGCTCTTTTTGAGCCGCCACATCAGCCTGTCGTTGCCCAAGCAGTTCTTGAGCTGTATTTGTTAGCGGTTTTAGCGTTTGTATTCTCTCCCGCTCGGCAGCCAGTACCGCCTGATGTTCGCGCAGTAGCGATTGTGTGGCAGCCACCTTGGCTTGTGCCTGAGCGATCGCCGCTTGCTGAGATTGAACATTTGCTAGGGCAATTTGGGAACGGGTGTGAGCGTCTAAACGAGCTTTTTCCAGTAGAGTTTGCTTCTGGCTTAACTCGATTTCGTAAGCTGTCAGCATCTGCTTTAGGCGAGCGACCTCACCCGCCGCCAATTGGGTATCCAGTTCAACCAGTACCTGTCCGGCTTTCACCGATTGACCTTCTTTGACACTAATGTTCGCCACCTTGCCCATCTCTACAGGGTCGAGCTTATACACCTCACCTTTCGGCACTAATCGACCTTGTGCGTGCCCCACTTCGTCAATTTGCCCGAAGGTTGCCCAAGCCGCAAAAGCCATACAGAAAACCATTCCCCCTAATACCAGTCTTTGGGGAAGCGTCGAAGGGGGTTGGTCAAGCAGCGTTTGAACTGAGGTAGACCAGTTACCAGAATTGGTAGTTGCTGCCGATAGGGCTGGTGTGAAATTCTCTGAGAAATTGGTAGGTGTTTCTGGACGTGTTGGGGCTGAAATTGATGAGCCTCCATAAATAGATGCAGCCGGAAAACCAGCATCATGCTCCTGATTTATGGCAATCCCTTCAGAGTCAGAATCGAGAGATTCCACTAAGAGATCAACTGATGGCTTTGAGGATGCTGTAGCACGATTCGGTTTTGTTATCTTTTGCACGGCGATACCCCTCATTAACAGCTTTTAATCGTATAGTCATTAACCCTGATGACAGGTTAAGCACTGTCCCCCTTATTACTCAGACTTAGACTTCAACTTTTACGCATATTCTTACAAAACTTCATATTGTTCCTTTGCTAGCACAATCGACACGTAAAAACCTTGGTTAAACATCTACCTTAGAAAGCATTGCTTGAAGAACCCTTCAGGTAATCACAAGCATTCCATTGCTCTATATCTGGCGGTTCCAACTGACCCAAGTTGGATTAAAGATCGAGCTGCTGTTGGGCTAGGTGGAAGTAAATACCTCGTTGCTCCATCAGTTCATCGTGAGTACCCTGTTCAGCTAAAATGCCTCGGTCAAGGACTAAGATGCAATCAGCGTTGCGAACGGTCGATAGGCGGTGGGCGATAATGAAAGTAGTACGAGCGTGGCTGATTCGAGCTAAATTCTGTTGAAATCGTCGCTCTGACTCGGTGTCAAGAGAACTCGTTGCTTCATCGAGAATGAGAATTCGCGGATCGCCCAACAAGGCGCGAGCGATCGCAATTCGTTGTCGCTGTCCTCCAGAAAGATTCGCACCGCGCTCACCGACTTTGGTGTTGAATCCCAATGGCAAATCTTGAATAAAATGATGAGCTTCTGCGAGTTTGGCGACTTCAACTACTTGCTCTAAGGTAAATTCATCGGAGTACAGCGTGATGTTTTCCAAGATGGTTCCAGAAAACAAGAAACACTCCTGCGGCATCACTCCTAGCTGACTTCGCAAACTAAGGGGAGAAACATGACGGATATCATGCCCATCTATTAAGAGGCGACCTTTGGAAGGGTGATATAGCCCCTGTAACAGGTTCACTAAAGTACTCTTACCCGAACCACTGCGACCGACAATGGCAACAGTTTGCCCTGAGCGTACCTCAAACGTAATGTTTTGTAGCGTGTTCAGCTCTTCCTCTTGTCCATAGCGAAAGGTGACATTGTCAAACTTCACCTCGCCATGTACCCGTGGCAGAATCATCAGAGGTTTTTGGGGACTTTCTTCTGGAGTCGCTGAAAAGACATCATTGAGCCGTTCCACAGAAACCATGACTTCTTGAAGCTCATCCCAAAGATCCACCAAGGCGAGAATTGGGTTAATAACGTTGCCTATCAGCATATTGAAAGCGACAAATTGACCGATGGTGAGCCGATCCTGAATGACGAGCGTCGCCCCGTACCACAGCAAAGCCGTACTGCCCAAGGTATTAATCAAGCCGCCAGTGGCTTGCAAGGCATTACCCAGCTTCTGCCCACGAAATCGAGCATTAAGTGTACTAGTTAAGCGGTCTTCCCAACGCCAGCGCAACTCTCGCTCTGCTGCAGCTGCTTTGACTGTGGAAATCCCCGTCATCATTTCCACTAATGAGGAGTTTTGCCCCGCTTCTTCATTAAAGATCTGACGCGATACCTTGCGCAGAAATGGACTTGCTACAACCGTCAAAATCACCAGGGGTGGAATCAGTACCAAAACCAGGAGGGTAAGCTGCCAGTTGTAATAGAACATCAGCCCCAAATAGACGAACACCATCCCGGCATCTAACCAGGCTGTAACGGCTTTGCGGGTGAGAAATAGCTGAAGCTTCTGGTTTTCCTGAACGCGCGTAATGATATCCCCCACCTGGCGCAATTCAAAAAACTTCAGGGGTAAGCTTAGGGTATGACTGATAAACCCACCGATCAGGGTGAGGTCTAACCGATTAGCAAAGTAGTCCAGCAAGTATTGGCGAATGGCAGTCAAGCCAATGCGCCAAATGCCAAACAGGAGCAAGCCCACAGCAAAGACGTTCAGGCTGATGAAACTTTTATTCACCACAACCCGGTCGAGAATGATTTGGGTAAATAGGGGGGTAATCAGACCAAAAAGCTGAATCAGCAAGGAGGCTAGGATAATTTGCCAAACCACCGAGCGATAAGGCCAAATTACGCCTAAGAAGTTACCTAAAGAGTTTTTTTGGGTCGGAGCCGCTTTGAGTAGCTCAGTGGGGTCGAGTAGTAGGCCGTATCCTGTCCAACCGTCTTGAAATTCACGGATACTCAAGCGTCGCTTGCCCAATGCTGGATCGGCAATCATGAGGCTACCGGATTTTGAACCGTTGGGATCGCCCTTTATTTTATAAACCACTACATA
>JALYGX010000581.1 GCA_030776905.1 Cyanobacteriota bacterium
GAAAGCCCTTCATTAGAGGGATAAGCGTGAACCTCAAACCATTTTTGCAAGGGTATGTAAAACTCATCAAAGCTTACTGTCACTTGCTGCTCGACGGCTTTGTGATACTCGTAGTCAAAGGTAGTTCCTGCAAGCTCAGGAAACACGTCCCACAGGTTGTGACCTAGCAGTTCGGTTCGCGTTCTTTGCAAAATCTGCTCGGCTTTCTGATTGAAATAAGTGAACCGCCACTGATGGTCTAGGGTAAAGAAGCCATCGGTGATGCTTTCAAGAATCCTGCTAACTTGCTGCTTGGATTCTATCAGAGCGGCTTCTGCCTGTTTGCGCTCTGTAATTTCGCGCTGGAGTGCAACCCAATGGGTGACTTGACCCCTTTTGTTTGTGATCGGCACGATATTCAGCTCGACCCAAAACTCTGATCCATCTTTACGGTAGTTTAGCAACTCGACTTGAACCGGCTTCTGCTCTTGAAGTGCTGTTCGTACTTTGTCCAACTGAGAGCGGTCTGTCTTGGGACCTTGCAGGAGGCGCGGTGTTCTGCCAAGAACTTCTGCCAAGTCATAACCTGTAATCCGGGTAAAGGCTTGGTTGACGTAGAGCAGTTCTGGACCGGGCGCATCTACATGCTTGGCTTCGGTGATTAAAATCCCATCTTGGGTATTCTCAACCGCTGACTCTAATAGACGCATCCGCTCCTCTGCCTGCATCCGTGCGGTGATGTCGCGCACGAAACTTAGAGAAACCAGTTGGTCACAGTACTCAATAATCCGACTACTAATTTCTACCTGTATTTCTGTGCCGTCCTTACGCCGCAGAGCATGGTCGAAGATAAAGCTGCCGGTTGCCTGTAGCTGATGGTTAATCGTCTTTTGGCGGGCTTCCGGTATCGGTACATCGATATCCCTAGTTCTCAACTTGAGGAGTTCTTTGCGAGTGTAACCCAGTCGTCTTGCTGCATTTTGGTTGGCATCTAAAATGCGACTGCTTG
The DNA here is from genome assembly GCA_030776905.1 of Cyanobacteriota bacterium. Taxonomy (GTDB): domain Bacteria; phylum Cyanobacteriota; class Cyanobacteriia; order Cyanobacteriales; family Coleofasciculaceae; genus CADCTM01. The sequence goes on from JALYGX010000581.1 coordinate 989, forward strand.
ATAAGTCGATGATGAAGATCGAGTCGTTGGCGTATTCAAATAGGTGACGATAATTGGCTTCTGATTCCCTGAGCGACTCTTCTACCTGGTTGCGTTCAGTAATGTCTCTGGCTGTGCAAATGACGGCTTCGACGTTACTACTGACACCGAGGATCGGGCTGAGGATACACTCGTAGTCCCGCGATCCATCGGGGGTTGGGTAGCTGATTTCCTTCGTCAAGGGTCGCTTTGTGGCAAAGACAACTTCCCGTTGGGCGTCGATTGGCTCCATCCCCACAAGTTCTGGGGGTAGGTCTAGCTGCTGCCAGGTTTTACCTAAAATCTGGCGTTGAGGCAAGCGAAATAATTGCGCGATTGCCAAGTTTACATAGGTGAACCTTCCCACTCGGTCAAGCACGCAGATGGGGTCAGGAGAGGCTGATAGCACTTGGTCAAATATCCGTGCCTGTTGCTCGATCCTGGCTGCTAGTTCTTGCAGTTCTGTGTCCTCAGGCTTACCTGTCCCACCGGAGGGCGTACCTGCTGCGCGACGAGTAATGTCCCGTTCTAGTTCTTGCTGGGTTGCTCCCTTGTATGGCTTGAGTCCTTCCCCCGCATCATTGATCTGACCAAATGATGCTTCTTCTGGCAAAAACGAGTTGACGATGGACAAAGGCGAGTCAGAGGCGAGTGCTTCTTGAAGGGCTGGGTTGAGCTGACTTATTCTGCTTTCTGAAGCGGGTTTTTGAGTAAGTTTAGTTAGCTGCTCATTCAGCGCTATGTATTTATTCTCTAACTTATTTAGCTGTTCCTGAAGTTCTTCCACTGTAGCTGGGCGGGATTCGTTTGCAGGCAAGCCAAATGCCTGCTTCAAAGCTTCCACAACTACTGCTGTTCGATCACGACCTGTCGCCTCAGCCCGAGACCGAATCTCCTGAATCAGGTTCTCTGGAAGTCTAAAAGTCGCTATCTTACTGACCATTGTTTAAGTAGGGTAATTGTAAAGTTTTTTGAAAGATAGGTCTAACCCTTGTTAGTGTTGTACGAGCTGTTGCTCGAAGCCGGTTCGACAAACTTATTCTGGACGAGCCCAAAACTTCCCGTTCACAGATAATTGGTGTATGCTTAATTTTTATTTACAAAAACTCCCTGATAGACTTCACCTTTTAGCTGTACCCTCATGCCAACGGGACTTTACTCTATTCCTGAGAAAGTTTGCCGTGAGCTAGTTGGAGCTGTTTCGGTCAGGCTTTCAAGACTACTACAACGGCTGTTTGTAAACATTAGACATGAAAAGACCTATCCCATTATCGCAGATACAGCCCTTGAAAGCATCCGTGAAATTACGGTCTTGTCGGTAAATACTAAGACATCTATATAACTATAAACAATATGGCGATCGCTTTTTCCGTAAAGCTAGCTGTCGAGGGGATACTGAATTTGACATTTCCTCTGGCACTAGGCAAATGGTTCAAGCCATCAATCTTCTAGGCAATGCAGCTTCTTTCCAACCCTGTGACGATGAAAGGCAAAGACTTTAGGAGCTTTAGGTAAACAGGGCTTACGCAATTTATCAACACGCGCTACCCGTAGAGTTAGAGGTTAAATTTAAAACTACTTGTAGGGATTGTGCGCAAGCCCTGATATATTGTTTCGGTGCTCTTGTTAAATTTTCTACTTCTGGAAAAGCTATTACCTCAGCAATATGTCTTAAGTTGTTTACGCTAATTAGCTGAATTCCTTGCTATAGACACCTTGTATGTTAGTTTCCAATAAAAAACGCCCAGAACGGGCGCGTTATCAGGGTGCATCTACTAAATATTTAGTATATCTAGTGAGGGGTGTTACCCCTCACCCCATTCACAACACTTAATAATCCTTTAACCTTAACGGGATGGAGTGGGTGGTAGTTCTAGAGGAATTGCCCCCAGCACTCCCTTACGAAAATCGTTCAATAGCTGCCGTGCTGTGCGTTCTACGTCTCCTTGATGACGATAGTCTGCCAAAGCCTGGAGGTAGTCTTCACCTGTAAAAGACTTGGAGTCCAGCTCGTAGCGTGTTTTTAAGGGAGATTCAGGTAGTAGACCCGACTCGGCGGCATCGTCTAAATCATTGAGTAATTCAACTAGAGTAACCGCTACTCGCTGATTGTCGTAAGATGCCTCACCAATGTCATCGCAGATAGCTAACTTAAGAGCTTTTTCTTGGTTGTTCAACTTGGCGGGAATGACACCAGGAGCATCTAGGAGTTCTATTTGGTCAGAGATGCGTACCCACCGCAACTGGCGCGTCACCCCAGCGCGACGGGCACTCTCCACCACGCGACGACCTAAAAGTCGATTAATCAGGGCTGATTTACCCACATTGGGGAACCCAATCACCACAGCTCGAACTGGGCGGGGTTGCATTCCGCGATCGCGCCGACGCTGATTGATGCCAACTCCAGCCTCCTGCGCTGCCTGTGCGATCTCACGAACGCCTTTACCTTGTTGAGCATTTGTGAAATAAGGCATTTCCCCCTGCTCTCGAAACCAAGTTGCCCAAAGCTGTCGTACCTGAGGAGTAATCATATCTACTCGGTTAAGCACCAACACTCTTGTTTTACTGGCTACCCACTGAGTTATCTGAGGATGGTGCGTAGAGAGGGGAATCCGAGCATCCCGCACTTCCAGCACAACATCCACTCGCTTGAGCTGTTCTTTGAGATCCCGCTCGGCTTTGGCAATGTGACCGGGATACCACTGGATGGAAGGAGTTGTCATTGGTTATGTGTCATTTGTCATTTGTCTAAGGTTTACAGCCCTATTGGTTGGTCTTATGCCACAGGTGTTCTTCATCCTTAGTCCTACATTGTCAAACAAATGACCAATGACCACTGACCAATGACTAATTACGGAACAATCAAAACTGGACAAGGAGACAAATTAATCACTCGATTAGTGACGCTCTCTGCTGCGCCTTCTTCGGTTAAGCCTAACCCCCGACAGCCCATGACAATTAAATTTGCCCCAATTTCGTCAGCGACATCACAGATCGTGAAGGCAGGCATTCCCTGACGAGTAATAGTTTCCGCCTCAATACCTTGTTGAACAAAAAGTGCTTGGGCATTTTTCAGGAGTTCTGCCACTGCCTCCGGTGAGAGCATCGCCTCCGGATTTGGAGCGGCTTCTTCAGGATCAGCTTCTTCTAACACCGATAGTAAAATTAGGCGACTGCCGTATTTTTGTACGACATTAACAACGACTTCCGCCGCTTCGCGGGTTTCTCGGCTTTGGTCAACGGGAAACAAAATAGTCTTAAACATTTACACGCATCTCCAAGACGCGGACTCCGTTTATACTCCCACACATCAAGCCTCAGGGAATTCTTTTGCCTAAGGAGTCAATGACTTTACCCTCAGCAAGCCTCCACCTCGAAGCTTTCATTGAGGATTTCCCACGGCAGTTGGATTACGTTTTCACGCTTTCCAGTTTTGTCGTAGATAGTTTTACCCAACCAACGTTTTCTGGCTGGAACCGCCTACCATCTGTTTTCAAGGTTCTTGTGTTTGTTATGATAGCAGCCATTTCAGCTTGCCTTACCTCATCTTATCACCGAGCTGACAGCGCTGACATCGAGCTGTAATTTAAAGCACAAGTTAACAAAAGCATTCCTTCTCAAGTCTGAATCCTGACTCCTAAATTCTCCTTAGTCAAAGCACATAGGTTTATGCACCTGATTTCTGTAAAATGTGAACGGTCTAGAAAACGAATATTTTTTCTCTTGTAGATTCAGTTGGTGTACGCAACGTGAATCTACTGGGCAATCATCGAAAAATAATCGCTGAGACGCTCATCAGTGTAAAGCTCATCAGTTAGAGACTATTAGGAGGTATTACTGTGGCAAAAAAATCGGTAGGGGATTTATCGGAGTCAGATTTAGCTGGAAAACGGGTATTGGTGCGAGCAGATCTGAATGTGCCGTTGGATGACAATGGCGGAATCACTGATGATACTCGCATCCGTGCCGCTTTACCCACTATCCAAGATTTAATAAAAAAGAATGCCAAAGTTGTGCTGTCTAGCCACTTAGGTCGTCCCAAAGCCCAAGTGAAAGAAAGCTTGCGTCTGACCCCGATCGCCAATCGTCTTTCAGAACTCCTGGGTCAAACCGTCGTGATGTGTAGCGATTGTATTGGCGATGAAGTCGCTGCCCAAGTTAACGCTTTGGAAAATGGTCAGGTAGCGTTACTGGAAAATCTCCGCTTCCATGCTGGCGAAGAAAAGAATGACCCGGAATTTACCAAACAGTTGGCAGCACTAGCCGATGTTTATGTCAATGATGCTTTTGGCACAGCCCACCGCGCCCACGCTTCTACTGAGGGGGTCACCCATTACCTGAAGCCTTCTGTAGCTGGGTACTTGATTGAGAAAGAACTCCAATATCTGCAAAGCGCTATTGAAAATCCCCAAAAGCCTCTGGCAGCGATCATTGGGGGTTCTAAGGTTTCCAGTAAGATTGGTGTGATTGAAACGCTACTGGACAAGGTTGATAAGCTGCTGATTGGCGGTGGAATGATTTTTACCTTCTACAAAGCACGTGGCTTGAGTGTGGGTAAGTCGCTGGTGGAAGAAGATAAGCTGGAACTGGCGAAATCTTTGGAAGCCAAGGCGAAAGAGCGCGGTGTTGACCTGCTTTTGCCAACCGATGTCGTCGTTGCGGATAATTTTGCGGCTGATGCGGATTCCCGCACAGTTAGCATTGAATCCATTCCTGATGGCTGGATGGGTTTAGATATTGGTCCTGACTCCGTGAAGGTATTCCAAGATGCATTGTCGGACTGTAAGACAGTGATTTGGAATGGGCCGATGGGTGTGTTTGAGTTTGATAAATTTGCTGTGGGTACGGAAGCGATCGCTCACACAATGGCTGAACTCACCACGAAAGGTGCAACTACCATCATTGGGGGTGGCGACTCGGTCGCTGCTGTGGAAAAAGTTGGTGTTGCTGAGCAAATGAGTCACATTTCCACGGGCGGCGGTGCAAGTCTAGAGTTACTGGAGGGTAAGGAACTTCCAGGTATTACTGCACTTGACGACGCTTAAGAGAACGTTTGGAGTTTGACAAAACTCAAGCAAGAAAGCCCACTTCTTACGAGGAATGGGCTTTCTTAGCGATAACGCATAGTTTTTCTCCTCTTAGCTGGAACGTCCAACCGTTTCCCGTCGATGCTGCCTAAACCAGTCGAATAGTGCTGGATTGTTTTAGGTCTGTGTCCACGAGTCGTGTTCAGCTTCTGGATACACCGTAAACTTCACATTGCCACCGCAAGCTTTCAGTGCCTCGACCGTCTCTTGTGAGGCACTGAGGGGAACGATGCGATCGCCCTTTGGGCGGTGGGCTTCGCGCAATCGCGTGCGCCGTGCAATGCCCATACGGGAAGCTTGACAACTAGCCATGCCTAACCATCTTCTGTCACTCTCTGAAACACGAAATAACAAGAAAGCCAGATTATCCATCAGGAAAAAAAGGTTGAAATTGATTCACGGCATGAATTAAATCGTGAAAACCGAGCAATAAAGAAGGATTAGGGAAAAGGTCTCGCCAAGGAGAAATGAGCCACAAGGCAAGAGTCGGTTGGATAATTAACCGTAGATTATTTAAAACATTTTTCGAGCCCGTTTGAGGATTCCATTGTTGATGGCTAGAGAAATCAACAGGAGGATGTTGAATCTCAGCTTCAGTTGGACAAGATTGGTTTAAGGACAAAAAAGCTGGGGAATTTAAACTAATCATCAAATAAACGCTAAAAATTATTTCCCACCACTTTTCAATGTCCTGGAACTTAGTAAAGCGATAATCCGTCCAGCCCAATTCCTGCTTGTCTTGCCGAAAGGCATATTCAATCCAGGTTCTTAAGCCATAAAGATTTCCTAAATTTTTCTTGATATTCCCCTGAAGATTTGTCATCACGAAAACAGTAGAATTTTCGGGCATAGTTTCTGGGTCAAGGGTTATTTCCCAATAGCTTCGAGAACTTCTCTTGCCAAAAATAATTTCTCTAATTTCTAATAAATGAGCTGGCTTCGCAATATAAACTATCAGCTAATACTAAGTTAATCTTGAAACCAAACTCAATTAATTCTCTAAGGATTTCCAAGGCTAATTCTATTTTCGTTCGATACTTTTCTCCTTCTGTTAATGTTTTTTTTGGCTTGAATACTTTAAACAGTAAAGGAAACGTAATATTTTCATAGATACCATAGGCATTTACTGAAACAATTCCAGAGTCAACTTTCCCGATGCTGCCTAGATATTGTCTAGCTACATAATCGGTTCTTTTTCCCTTCTTTCTGTCTCCAGTTTCATCAATTACTACTGTGATGGCATTGCCCTTTAACGCGGAAGAGTGTTTGTGCTAATCTTCGCTTTCTTACAGCAGATTGCAGGTAACTAGAGTGCACTCAAGTCAGTGCATCAAAGCGTGAAAATGAAACCTTACTCCATCGACTTTAGAGAAAAAGTAGTCAAAGCCTACGAGCAAGGAAACACTTCGATTAGAAAACTAGCAACCCGGTTTGATGTCAGCAAAGCTTTTGTGCAGAGAATGCTCAAACAAAAGAAAATAGAAGGTCATGTAAAACCAGGAAAGCAGGGTGGAAGCATCAAGAGCGAGTTAGAAGGACAGGAAACCCAACTAGCTTTGATGGTGGAAAAATACCCAGATGCAACCTTGTCAGAATATTGTGAGTACTGGGGAGAAACCTACAATCAATGGCTCAGCCCTAGTACCATGTGCCGTGCCTTGCCAAGAGAGCAACTGACACGAAAAAAAAGACGTTACGTAGCACTCAAGGAGCGACAGAAAGAGTGCAAAAGCTCAGGAGTGAATATTGGGAGCAAGTTAAACAGATAGAGCCTGAAAATCTCGTATTTTTGGATGAAATGGGTGTCCTACTGGGTTTGACGAGAACCCATGCTCGAAGCCCTTATGGAACTAGGGTATATGACCTAAAACCGTTTTACCGATAGCGCAGCGGGCGCGCGTACTCGCGCGACGGTGCGAAAGTCACAGTTATTGGAGCAGTAAGCCTAAAACAAGTTTTAGCAGTAATGACTTTAAATGGCTCAATGGATGGAGGTGCCTTCCATTACGGGATATTCCTTCATCCTGGATGCTCTATCTGCCCTGAACTCTGTTTAAATTAGTATCAAAACCTGCCCCCACCCATAGACTCCGAACCTACAGAACAGGAAATACTTATATTAAAAATAGAGACTAGCGCAATTTGGTAACTAATTATACATATTGTCAATAGATTCGCTGTTACTCTACCAGGAGTAATAACGTAGACTAACTCTTCGTAAAATTTAGAGATTTTCTCGTCTATTACATATTTAAGCAAAGCCCTCAATTACCTGACGGTAGTTCATAGGCAAGCAGAGAAAAATCTAACAGCTTCTAGGGTTCCGGTTTGAACAAGTCAACCCGATTTAGGATTGATAAATCAAATGGCTGGTCCGAGAGAAGTAAGCTGGCTCTTATAAGTTTTTTAGTAAAGAACTAGCCAGTCGCACGGCGGGAAAAAAGCCCGGGAGAAGTGGTTGATAGTTAGCAACTATCACTACTTTCCTGGGCTTTTTCCTTTTATCAACTCGGAATCCTTAACTTTTGTCATCAGGTAGTCTCTTAGGATTTAAAACATGACTGAACGCGATCGCCCCCTTGAGGAAAGTCTAGAGTCTCACAGTGAGAAGCCTCCTACTGAAGCTGAACGAGCATTAGAACGAGAATCACGACTGCCTCTGACGGGTTGGCAACAAGAAGTTTCCAGGGGTTTAGAATTTGGGTTAGAGGCAGGAGAAAGTATAGGCGATCTCTCAATTCCCACGTTCTCTAGAGGAGAATTACCTCACTTTGCGGGTATTAATACGTTCCTCAAAGCGCCTTACGTAGAAGATGTTCGTAAAGTCGGAGAGTATGATGTTGCTGTAGTCGGCGTCCCTCACGATTCTGGTACTACTTATCGCCCTGGAACCCGTTTTGGTCCCCAAGGTATCCGTCGCATTTCTGCACTGTATACCCCTTATAGCTTTGAACTCGGCGTCGATCTGCGAGAGCAAATTACTCTTTGCGATGTTGGGGATATTTTTACCATTCCCGCTAATAACGAGAAATCCTTCGACCAGATTTCTAAGGGAATTGCCCACATCTTTAGTTCGGGTGCATTCCCCATTATTTTAGGAGGCGATCATTCCATCGGGTATCCTACGGTGCGGGGAATATGCCGTCACTTAGGCGACAAAAAAATAGGAATTATTCACTTTGATCGCCATGTAGATACCCAGGAAAAAGACCTAGATGAACGGATGCATACCTGCCCTTGGTTTCATGCCACCAACATCAAGAATGCACCTCCTAAAAACTTAGTGCAATTGGGAATTGGCGGATGGCAAGTGCCCCGTGAAGGTGTGAAATTCTATCGCGAACGGGCAAGCAATGTTCTGACAGTAACAGACATTACAGAAATGGGGTTGGATGCTGCCGTAGAGTTCGCTCTCGAAAGAGCATTAGATGGTACGGATTGCGTTTATATCAGTTTTGATATTGATTGCATCGATGCCGGTTTTGTCCCTGGAACGGGTTGGCCAGAACCGGGTGGTTTATTGCCTCGCGAAGCGCTGTATATGCTGGGCAAAATTGTCCAACGCGCTCCTATCTGTGGATTGGAAGTGGTGGAGGTTTCTCCTCCCTATGATGTGAGCGACATGACTTCCCTGCTGGCAGCTCGGGTAATTTGCGACACGATGGGGCATTTGGTGGTATCGGGTCAGTTACCACGCAAAGAAAAACCCGCTTACATTCACCCGGAAGCCCAACCGGAATTGGTTACTGAGTGGAAGTAACCCATGCATGAAACTGACATGACCAAGGCGATAATTCTCACAGTCAAAGATTGGTGGGA
>JALYGX010000582.1 GCA_030776905.1 Cyanobacteriota bacterium
GGGTGCTGGTGCTGGAACCGTTATGGCAAAGGGAAGGGTTGTTGGGGCATCCAGTGTTGTTCCGGCGGGAAGCTGCGTTCCCTGGGGAAGCTGTGTTCCAGCTGGTATGGGTTGAGAGGCTGGAAAGACGATGGGAGTTCCTGGGGAAGCAGGAGGTTGAAGGTTAATATTGAGAGGTTGATTTGCCAGTTGGCGAATAAATGTCTGGGGGTTAGAAGCAGGGCTACCCGTCAGGGTTTCGCGATTGTAGGAGTTAATGTAAGTTAAGCCGAGCTGGAATCTGCTGCTGGGTTTGTAAACTAGCTGTGCCATAGCACCGTATGCGCTATTGAATAAACCCTTACTGTCTCCAGGATTGTTAGTCTCCCCCGCTAAATACCCCAAACTCAGTTCCAAACTATTGCCGAACTGATGCCTTAAGCCAACTCCAGACCCTTCAACGAGGTAGTAGATAGGATTGCGCGTGCCAAAACGACTGAGGGCACCAAACCCACCATCACCATCTAGGAAATTAACGGTACTAGCAAAGTCATACGCCCTGCCTCCATTGGCGGCAATGACAACCTCGGTGCTTCTACCAATGGGAAATTTATAGAGCAGTGTATCGATTTGAATATTATTGTTGGCATCTTCTGCCGCAAAAGCCAGGTTCCCCTCCAATGTCTGTGTTGTGCGAGTGAAGGAATTTAGTCCTGAGGCTTGAAGCCGCGTTCTCAACAAGTCTCGTCCCGTAAAACTTGTCTCTAAACTGAGGCGGGTTCGGCTGCCAAAGATTGTCACATTATCAACGGGTTGACCTAAGATATTGTCTCCCGACACAATCCCTGTTATCCCGAAGATAACTTCTCCATTGAGTTTAGTGGTGGTGGAGAACTGAGTGAGTTCCAGTTCCCCTGTACGTGCTTGTAAGGCATCTACATTAGCCCGCAGGATAGCTAGTTCCGGCCCAAATTGGGCAACTAGCTGCTGTACTGTAACCAAATCCTGTTTGAGTACTGCATCGCTCGGCTGGGCGGCAATAAAGCTCTGGATTGTCTGCAAACAGGCGTTCAGACCAGCCGCGAATTCATAGCGACTTATGCCTCGGTTACCGCGATACGTGCCATCCGGATATCCTGCGGTACAACCGTAGCGTTCAATCAGCGATCGCAATGCCTCGAAAGCCCAGTCTGTCGGCTTAACATCGGATAACTGGGTTACTGAGGTAACTTGCTCCATTGAGTCATCCGGGCTGCTTTCATTGCTATAGTTCTCAATCTGTTCGAGGACACTACCCTCAGTTGGTACTGGCGCTGATACTGGCGAATTGTCGGCTAAGAGGTTTGGAGGCGTTACTGGGATGGGTGTTGGTGCTTGAGCTGGTTCAGCAACGGCTGAGGAGCGATCGCTGATTGTTAGGAGGGTTAGTGGCTCTGTGTTGGTAACAGATTGCTTCTCTAGCTCACTTACCTCGGAGGTTGCGATCGTCTGCACGGTACTCATAGATGCGATATCTTGGCGTACCTCCGCAATAGGAGACTCTGCTGTTTGCCGTTTAGGAGCTTCTGTCGCAACTGACGTTGCACTACTTGATACAAGCCATACTGCTCCTAAAATTGCTGGGCACAGTAGGAGCGAATTCCACAAAGTTTTAGACATTTTTTACCCTCACAAGCTTAATCGATTGCATTCTGTTATCACAACAGCGAGCAGAAGCTATGCACACCACAAAGAATAAAAATTTATTCTTTAAATTTTTCAACACTACAAATCGTCTGAAAGGTATAGTGCTTTGACCCCAGACTACAGTTTGGTAGCTGATTACTCAGTTACACTTGAAAAAAATTCATGTAAGGCAAGAAATTCGCTTCCTGATGTTTCAGATTGATGGCTGAATTTCCTAGGGCCTTGTCTAAATAACTGCAATTAATTTATGGCGGAGTTTCGCCTACTTCAGCCATTTCGTTTAACTCCATCATCGGTGCAAACAACAACGCACTTCCGCGACGGCTGTGACGGCTTTCTTGATGCCAGTTTTTCTCACGTACGGCTGCTATGCTCAAAAGAGTCATAAGCTAACTCATCTGGCTAATGCTCAAGAAGAAAGTAACACAACATTTGTGATTAAGTCAAAATGGCGGCTGCGGAGCTTTGGTTACACTCAGGATTGCTCTGTAGTATTTCCAGACCTTAAAATTCTCTAAGGTCTGCAAGCCGTTAATCTGTGTTCAACCCTGGTTACTCAGTCTTGAGTAACGCTTACTCTGCAAAAGTCAGCCCTGAAAAGTTTAAGCCTTCTTACAACTTACTCCTCTGGCTCATCCAGATGCTCTGCCACAGACCGATAGAGGTCGAGGACATGATTATCTAGAAGGCGATAGAACACCTTACGACCCCGCTTGCGGTAACTCACTAGCCGCATTGCTCGCAAAGCTCGTAGCTGATGAGAAACCGCAGATTCGCTCATGTCCAATGCTGCTGCCAAGTCGCAAACACAAAGTTCTTTGAGCGCTAAGACTGAGACAATCCTCAAGCGGTTTGTGTCTCCCAAGAGGCTGAAGAATTCTGCCATCTGCTGGGCTTTGTCTAGGCTGAGAATTTGAGTCTGGAGTTGCTGAACATCATCAATCTCAACCGGGTGTGGCGGATTGCAATTGAGATTTTTGATTTCCTGAAGGGGACTGACTGTAGCCGCCTTAGCTGAATCTTGGGCTGACATTTTGCTCTTATACCTGCAAGGTATGGCTATGTAACTTTATGGTAGCGAATGGAAATGATTAACCTTCTCAGTTTTCTGAGCCGTTGTGACCTATCCAGCCAAACCCAAAAACTAACCCCGTCCTTAGATTAGCTGTAAGGGCGGGGTGCTTACATTTACAACTAGGACTAGCAGCCACATCCTTGATGACCGCACGCTTCTTTATTGGCATGACCGTTAGCACAAGCCTCGCCGCAGTAGTACTTCCCATCCTTCTCTACAGCATCTTCTGTAGAAACAATACACAGACAGGATTCACAGGCACATTTCATTGCAGTTACGGTAGTCATGATGTTTTCCATAATTCAGTTCTGACTTTAATAGTAACATATGAACATAGATTCAGGTTAATTTTCGTCTATCTTCAAGTACTTGAGCCTCAACAGAAATTTGTGCTTGCCAACACCGATGAAGTTTGCTAGTTTAGTTAAGCACAAAAATAAAAAGCCGGGATAGCTCAGTTGGTAGAGCAGGGGACTGAAAATCCCCGTGTCGGCGGTTCAAGTCCGCCTCCTGGCATAAGCACAACCAAAAGAACAGCAACCGTTCCAGACTGACCCAGCATCATATGGCAGTTTAGTTGGCATGAGGCGTGAGGTTTGAGTAAAAGACTCCATCAACGCAAGTACACAGGGTTGGACTACGTCCCGCTACGCTAAGGTGCAGCGCTACGGGCAAGAGAAGTAATGAATGTCTCTTTCCTGATGCCGACTCAATATAAAGTTTGTGTAAAGGTCAGCCCCTAAGAAACTTCTATACCTCTTATAATTTAAGCTAATCATTTGAAGGTTGTTCGTAGTTCTACGGTTGCGTTTATTAAATTTTTATCAAAGAGTCGCTTGAGCTACTAAATTACAGAGCTTAAACTGAGTTTTAACCTTAATAACTCTTGATAAATATAAGTTTTTACAATCAGTGAATAGATAAAGAGGAAGATAAAGAATAGATAAAGATAACGCTTTCGGTGAAAGTTTTTATCTAATCAATCCTATTATCTTTCTGAAGTTGCACCCGTAATGTAGAAGCAGAAAAGGCTCGGCTAAATATTATTTAATATTTAAGCAGAAACGTCCCCTTTCTATCGTAGTGAGTTGATTCGCAAAATCAGCAACGTAAGTTACTAGCCGCCCCTAGTGATTAGGAAAGTTTTCTTAATTACCAGTTAGGATAAATTCTCTTAAACTTACCCATCAACTTTTCTAATGGTTAACTAGCTAATCTTTTGAGTTAGCTATTTGAAAGTCAGCGAGTGATTATATGACAAATTGCCAAAGGCTGACACACCCTTTGGGAAGCCTAAAAAAATGTCTTCAGGTAAGTGGACATAATAATAAGTCATTAGTACTTTATTAGAAATGATTAATGGCAATCCTTTGCTGCCATTAATCCTAGGGCTAAGTAATAGCCACAGTCTAGGCTTGGCTTGCGGGTTAACCCTAAATGCATCTATTGAGCTATTGGATATTCTTGGAGATATGAGTTAATTTAAGATTTATTACGATAAACCGATTTTTTAGACAAGTTTAGTGTGTTCTACATCAGCCATGTCAAAAATCACCCGATGTTATGAAGCCAAAACCAATTTTTAATTAAAAAATTCAATTACAAGATGACAAGGTATCTTATATGACAAACCATTTTGATTCAGAAGATTTTGCGGCAAGCAACAAGCTATCGCTCAGAAGGCTGGACAGAGCGATAGCCATGTCTCAGGGTCAGTTTTCACTGATTTTGGTGTGCTGCAACCATCCAAGCTTACGGCGGAAAGTGGTGAACCGACTGCAAGACATCTCCTCAGTGCAAATCCAGGAACTCACTCTGCATCCTTCAGTCAACACGCTGTTTACAACTATAGTGACAGCCCTTGAAGAGCCGCCACCAGCCTTGATAGTGTTCGGGCTAGACTCAATCCCGGCAATCGATCAAGTCTTGAGTGCAACGAACCTAGTGCGGAATGAATTTCCTAAGCAGTTCCAGTTTCCTCTGGTGTTGTGGATAAATGATGAGGTTCTGCAAAAGCTGATTCGACTGGCACCAGATTTTAAGAATTGGGCAGCAAACCCGATTAGATTTGATATCCCTAAGACTCAGTCCCTTGAGCGGGCAGCCATCACCGCCTGACTTCTTTAGAGAATCGTGCAAGGACGTTTTCTTGAGATATTACCGCATTCAATAATGATTGAGGTTCTCAAGGTCTACTTAAAACTCCACGCCGCCACGGCTAAACAGCTCCAACCTATAATAAACGCTGCTCCTCCCAGTGGAGTAATTGCTCCCAGCCATTTGATGCTGGTGAGACTTAAGGTGTACAGGCTACCTGAGAAAACTACAACACCAACTATGAAAGCAATCCCAGAGGCCACAAGAGTTGATTGTGCCGCCTCAGCGCGACTTAACAGTAGTGCTACCAGTAGCAGTGCTAGCGCATGGTACATCTGGTATCGAGCGGCCGTTTCAAAGATTTCAACTGCCCGTTCGCTCAATTTTTCCCTCAAAGCATGGGAGGCAAATGCACCGGCTGCTACAGAGAGTCCTCCTAAAATAGCTCCTACGCCCAGAAAAATCTGAATCATAAATTTTAGAGGCTAAAGAGTAAAGTGATAAAAGTGAGGCGGATTTCATTGCTCAACGAACATCAGCGTGCGGCTCAAGGATTGAAGTAATAAGAGATCCCATCTTTGTCATCCGTATCAAACGTGGCATTGAACTCCTTGGCTTTCTCATCCAAAAACTGCCTTGCTTCCTCTCCTGAAAGCTTTGTTTCTCTGGCAAATTGCAGAACTGTAATGCGTCCATTGCCTTCTAAGAGAAGCCGGAAAAATGTAGATTTTAGGCGATCGCTATTTTCGTTCTTCCCTTCTTTGAATGATCCCCATGCCAACCACCCTCCTATAGCTGTCGCTGGTAGAGTAAATACCATTAAAGCTGCCATTGCAACTCCTTTATCCTTTGGCTTCGTCTGAGGATTAAGTAGCTTAGTGACAGCAAGTATCGAAAATGGAATACCGAAGGCAAGCAGCAAGCCCGCAGTTACCTTTTTGAGCCGCTTCATGGTATGGAATGGCACTGTAGTGGATTGCCGCGATTCTAACCTTATCTACGAGTAGCTTCCAGTAGGCGAGAGAAGTAAAAGCGGGTACTAGTCATTGCCTGCCGCTGAATTGAAAAGCCATTGCTTTCGAGGATTTTCACAATATCTGCTTCACGGTGTTGATAAGCTCGTGTGGCTTTACTAGGGCCAGGGAAAAACTCACCGATTTTTTTGAGTAAAGTGAGGGCTAAGGTTTTCGGTGCAAAACTGAGAATGAGGCGCGACTCCGAAAGAGTTGCCAAGTGAGAAATCATTTGGGCTGCCTTGTCTTGGGGATAGTGAATTAACACATCTAAACAAATCACGGTATGGTAGGTGTCATTTAATGCCTCTAAATCCTGCACCGCAAAAGTGGGATTACCCGTGTTGCCCAAGATGTCTTCTGCTCTTTCCTTAGCTTCGCCCACCATTTTTTCAGAGATATCACTGGCAAAGACTTTAGCACCTGCTTGGGCAAGGGGAATGCTGAGGCTGCCAACACCACAACCTGCATCGCAGATGGATAAATCTGCCAAATTCCCATCAGCCTCCAGCCAGCTAAGGACTGTATCAACCGTCTGCTGATGCCCGGTGCGGATGTCTAGCTGAACTTTATTAACCTCGCCATCGCCGTAAATCCGCCGCCAACGGTCGAATCCTGTGGCATTGAAATACTCTTTGACAACGGTTTTGTCATCAACTGCGTTCATAAAGTTGGATTTAATGAAGGATGGGGGACGGTTAAATACTTTACCAGCTACCTTTACCCAGTTAGAAAGTAGGTTTTGTCTTAAGGTTATCTTAAAGTCAAGCGTTGCCAGGTCAATTTAAGTGTCGCTTCTTCCAGATGCCAGCGTAAGAGTTGGGCAGGTTGACCAGCCGCAATTCCTGGTAGACTAATCGCTTTTCGAGGAGATTCAGTAGCCAGCGCGATCGCTTCTTCCACTCCACAAAGCCCCCACTTCACCAAGTTCTCTACTCCTACCAACAACGGTAGTGTTGTCCCCGATAGCGTACCATCCGGTAGCCATGCCGTACCGTTTTTCACTTCAATCTGACGGGTGTCCCAAGGATAGATGCCATCCGCTAATCCAATCGGGGCTAAGGCATCGCTAACCAGAAAAAGTCCTTTATCGTAGCAACCAGCACGCAGTAGCAGCTGTATCATTGTCGGACAGACGTGCTGACCATCAGCAATCAAGCCACAGTAGACATCTGGATGGACAAGGGCAGCACCCAATAATCCTGGCTCTCTGTGGTGTAGTGCTGGCATGGCATTAAAGGCATGAGTCACCATTGATACCCCTAGTTTAAAGGCTTCTTCGGCTTGGGTAGCTGTCGCTAGAGAGTGACCCAGACTAACGGTAATGCCCAGCGATCGCAAATAGGGAATCACTTCACCAGTGGAGTCTAATTCCGATGCCAGTGTTATAACCTTGACAACATGAGCATAATCCCCCAAGACTCGCTTGACATTGTCAATCGTCAGCGGCAATAGGTACTCGGCTGGATGCGCTCCTCGCTTTGGGGAATTGAGAAATGGTCCTTCCAGGTGGACACCCAAAATCTGAGCAGTGGGTTGCTCTTGGTGCTGAGTAGTAACAAAATCAGCAAACACGGCAAGCGATCGCTGAATTTTTTCAACCGAAGTGGTAACGAGAGTCGGCAAAAAAGCATCGATGCCTTGACGCCACAGGAATTGACAAATTTCCCGTAGAGACGCCATATGTCCCGTCTCTACGTCGGTGAACGCCAAGCCAAGCCCCCCATTAATCTGCAAATCAACACCCCCCAGCGACACCCAATCCCCGGCGACATCGATTAGGGGCAATTCATGAATTGCCTCTCCCATTGGCTCAATTGCTTGAATTAAACCCTGATCATCAATCCTGATTTGCTGCAAACCCTGATAACCAGGCACACAAGCATTGATAATATCCAGATTGAGAGTCATTTGTTTCTAGTCCTTGTTCGTTGTCAATTGTCAATTGTCCATTGCCAATGACCAATGACTAATCCCCAATCCCCAATCCCAATCCCCAATGAGCAGTAACAAACCTTTAGTTGGCATTATTATGGGCAGCGATTCCGATTTGCCTACCATGCAAGGCGCGATCGCAATTTGTGAAGAATTTGGCGTCCCTTGTGAAGTCGCCATTGTTTCAGCCCACCGGACACCTGAACGGATGGTGAAATACGCCCAGGAAGCTCACCAACGCAACCTTAAAGTAATTATCGCCGGTGCAGGGGGAGCCGCTCATCTACCTGGGATGGTTGCGGCGCTGACGCCCTTGCCAGTGATTGGCGTACCAGTACAGACGCGCCACTTACAGGGTGTGGATTCTCTCTACTCCATTGTGCAAATGCCAGCCGGGATTCCTGTCGCCACTGTAGCGATCGGTAACGCCAAAAATGCGGGTTTATTAGCCGTGCAGATTCTGGCGTCTCACCAGCCCGAACTACTAGAGCGAGTACAGCAGTACCGCCAGGATTTAGCCCAATCTGTCATGGAGAAGCAAGCCCAGCTCGATGAACTAGGCTACCAGCAATACTTGGCGAAAATGTCCTGAGCGTACCTTCCCCACGCTGAAGTGTTAGTTTGGGGATTGGGACTGGGAACTAGGGACTGGGAAGAGAATTCCCAGTAGCCCAAGACAAGTAGTGAATTACTAACATCTTTTCTGATACAGGCTAGCGGTTGTTGCTTGCCGTTTGATTACTAGAAGGAGTATTGGTGGC